>CAZQLB010000043.1:10972-11257 GCA_964593915.1 uncultured Pseudobdellovibrionaceae bacterium | reverse complement strand
CTGAAACAAAAGCCGCATAAATTTTTTGTGAGGGTAGGTATAAAAAAGGGTCCGCGTATGCTGGCCCTTTTTTCATTTTGATGTGCGGAGGGTATAAGAAAACCCCCTGTTTTCTAAAAGAAGACAGGGGGTTTATTTAAAAACGAAAATCGCTTTTAAAAGCTTATTTTACGGTCACTTTCGCGCCGGCAGCTTTCAATTGCTCTTCGAATTTTTTAGCGTCTTCTTTGTTTACGCCTTCTTTAACAGCTTTTGGAGCGCTGTCAACTAAGTCTTTAGCTTCTT
>CAZQLB010000043.1:0-10962 GCA_964593915.1 uncultured Pseudobdellovibrionaceae bacterium | reverse complement strand
GATTATTTTTGTCGTCGACCACGAGCAGCTTTTCAATGCGATGCTTGTGCAAAAGCTTTTTAGCATTTTCGCGATTGGTGCCCACTGGGCAGGTTACGAGATTCTCGCTCGTCATATAGGCAGAAACAGGCGCGCCGGCATCTTCGAGGATAACATCGAAGCTGTCTTTTTCTTCAGCCGGAGCAGCAGCAGCGCCACCAGCAACAGCTACAGCTACAGGAGCTGCAGCGGAAACGCCCCATTTGTCTTCCAACATTTTGGCAAGCTCTGCAGCTTCCAGAACGCTCAAGGACGAGAGGTCTTCAACGATTTTGTTCAGATCAGCCATGGTATTTCTCCTTTTAAAAAGTGCTGGTTAGTGTGAACAGTAATAATTATTTTGCGGCATATGCCCCAACGACGCGGGCCAATTGACCAGCCGGAGCCTGAAGAACGCCCGCAATTTTCGTTGCAGGTGCCTGCAGAAGGCCAACCAGTTTACCACGCAGTTCGTCAAGAGACGGCAACGACGCAAGCTGAACAACCGATTTGGCATCCAGTTTATTGGATCCCATTGCGCCGCCCACGATTGCGAATTTATCGCCGTATTCTTTGGCATATTTTTGTGCCACTTTTGCTGCCGCCACCGGATCCTTGGATACGATGATTGCTGTCGGACCTTTGAAAAAATCGGCAATCGCAGAAAATTGTGTATCTGCAATCGCTAATTTAGAGATCGAGTTTTTAGGCACTTTGTATTTTGCACCAGCAGCAGACGCAGCGCGACGCAGGGCTTCGACCTGCTTGACGCTCATCCCTTTGTTGGTGACAACAACCAGTGCCTCAATGTCAGCGCCGAGAATGCTTTCAATCTCGGTTAGCTCTTCAGCCTTTTTGGCTTTGCTTTTGGGCATGGAATAATCCCTTCTCCGTTTACAAAAAACCAATTCAAAACGAACATAAATGTTCGCCCCGCACAAAATCCGCACATGCAATAAGAGGAGAAAAATAAAAACAAAACCAGAAACGGTTTTGATGAACAGAGCCGTATAAAAACGGGCCGATCTCTTTATTTTCCCATCTATCGCAGGGTTTACAGGGAAAATCCCCAACCGACGGTCTCTGACGAGGTGATGCCGTTTATAAAGAAGAAAGCGCATGCCGTCAAGCAAAACAGTAAAAAAGTGAAAATCTTTGCTTTAAAGGGGGAATAATGATAAGAAAACGTCTGTAAAAACAAGGAATAGAGGGGGAAAAGGGGGCTCGTCAGGGCCCCTGAATAATATTATGAAAAAAGATGATCAAAAAATCCCGTCTTTTTATATGGCGTATTATTATCTGATGGTGCAATGCTACCGCTATGTCGGGGATATGCGTGGCCGATATACGGCCGCTTTGATCTTGCTTGTTCTTGCCCAGGCGCTATTCCAGGTACATCCCTATTTCCTGGGGGAATTTATCAACCATCTTCAGGCAGGGGAACGTGATTTTTGGAATGGATTGTTTCCTTATCTGTTGGGAATGGTTGCCTCCCAGACCTTGCCATGGATTTTGTGGAAACCGGCCCGCCAATGGGAACGGCGCGGGGCATATGAAATGTGGCGACATTTTTATGATCGGAATTATTACTTGCTCCGTCATCTTCCTTTGAAATGGCACCAGGATCATCATTCCGGAAATACGATTAACCGTTTGCGCAAGGCGGGCGAAGCTTTGTCCGAATTTGCCGAAAACCAATATCAATACCTGCAACAAGCGGCAAACGTTGTGATTACATTTGGATTTCTGGTTTATTTTTCACCTATTTTGGCCGTTGTTGCATTGATTTGCATGATTTCTGTTGTGATCTTGATACGTGTATATGATCGGCGTCTTGTTCCGCTTTATACCCGTATCAATAATTTGGAACATAAATTTTTTGAAGGTTTTTTTGATTACGTCAGCAGCATGACGACGGTCATCACCCTGCGCCTTGGGGAAAAATCACAATCGGATTTAATGGCGCGGTCTGACAAAAGAAAACCAGATTTTTATAAAGAAACGGTTTTGAATGAAAACAAATATTTATTCCTCACCCTTTTTACATCGATTGCAACCGCGGTTGTGATTGGGGGGTATACGTGGATGATGTTGGCACAAGGGGTTGTCGCCCTTGGAACAATTGTGATGCTGTTTCATTATTTTAAACAGTTCGTCAATTCGTGCTATTTTCTGGCATGGCAGATTGAAAAAACAACAAAGTGGTATAATGACTTTTTAGCAGCAGAGCCGATTATGACGGCGATCCCCCATGATCCAAAGGATGAAGTCATCCATCCTCCATTCAAGGCGTTTGATATCCAGAACTTGTCATTCGCGCATCAGGATGACGCGCCCCTGGTGATCAACAATATCAATATTCATGTCGAAAAAGGCAAGAAAATTGCTGTGATTGGTGAAAGCGGATCCGGTAAATCCACACTGATGGCCATGATGCGCGGTGTATACGAACCGAAATCAGGGGTGCTGGTGATGGACGGCGCTGTAAAGCCGGATTTCCATCCCTTATATGATCGGACAACCTTGATCCCGCAGGAACCAGAAATTTTTGAAAATACGGTGATACATAACCTGACCTTGGGCATGGATTATCCGATCGATCGTATTGAAATGGCCGTTCGCTTGGCCGCGTTTGATACTGTCCTTGCAAAGCTGCCAAAGGGATATGAGACGGATATCCGGGAAAAGGGTGTGAACTTGTCTGGCGGTGAAAAACAGCGTCTTGCACTGGCGCGCGGCCTTTTGGCGGGATACGAGAGCGATATTCTGGTGATGGATGAACCCACAAGTGCGCTGGATATTCGTACAGAGGCCACGATTTTCAGCCGTGTTTTGGATGTATATGCCGATAAGACATTGATTATTGCCCTGCATCGCTTGCATGTTTTGCCCCAGTTTGATGAGGTATGGGTGATGGATGGCGGCCATTTGATGGAACGCGGGACATTTCATGACCTGATGCGCGGCAGCGGTATCTTTGCCCAGTTATGGATGAAGTACCAGGGGGCTTTGGAACAAGGTACAGCGTCTTAATATCCGGGGAAAGGGTATTCCCCAGATTTAAGAAAGCCGATCTGTCAACCGCGCCGCGATCGCATCCATAAAATCTTCGGTATACAAATAAGGGGCTTTGTCCCCCACCAAGAGAGCAAGATCTTTTGTCATCTGGCCGTTGTTGATGGCATCAAGACAGGCGGATTCTAATGCTTCAGCAAACTGAATAACAGCTGGCGTTCCATCAAACTGTCCGCGATAAGAGAGAGCGCGTGTCCACGCAAAGATAGAAGCTATGGGATTGGTGGATGTTTTCTCCCCGCGCTGGTGCGCCCGGAAATGACGGGTGACGGTTCCATGTGCAGCTTCGGTCAACACTGTTTTTCCATCAGGGGTGAGTAACACCGATGTCATGAGCCCAAGCGATCCATACCCCTGTGCAACCACATCCGACTGTACGTCTCCATCATAATTTTTACACGCCCACAAAAATCCGCCGTTGGATTTAATAGCATACGCGACCATATCATCAATCAATCGGTGTTCATAGAATAGGCCCTTTGCGGTGTACGTGTCTTTAAATTCATCGGCGTACACCTTGGCAAAGATGTCCATAAATCGTCCATCATAGGCCTTTAGAATGGTGTTTTTGGTAGAAAGGTAAACAGGTATGTTTCTCTGAAGTCCATAATTAAAGCATGAACGCGCAAACCCGGTAATAGAGTCGTCCTCGTTAAACATACCCATTGCGATACCTGGCCCTTTAAAATTCTGGACCGTGTACGTCTGTACGTCAGATCCATCGGCGGGGGTGTACGTAAGTGTAACAGATCCAGGTCCAGGGATTTTTATATCAGTTGCCTTGTACTGGTCGCCGTACGCGTGGCGTGCAATGACAATGGGCTGTGTCCAACCTGGAACATAGCGGGGAATGGCGGGGGATACGATCGGTTCCCGAAAAACAGTTCCGTTCAAAACATTGCGGATCGTACCATTCGGGGACTTCCACATTTTCTTGAGGTTAAATTCTGTAACCCGTGCTTCATCCGGGGTAATCGTCGCACATTTGACGCCAACCCCATATTTTTTAATGGCATCGGCCGCATCCAATGTTACCTGATCATTTGTAGCGTCCCGGTTTTGAACAGATAAATCGTATGTTTCAAGCTTTAAATCCAGAAAAGGGAGAATAAGTTTTTCTTTGATCATTCCCCATATGATGCGGGTCATTTCATCCCCATCAAGATCAACAAGAGGTGTTTGAACAGTTATTTTTGACATAGTAGATCCTTTCGATCAAAAGGGATGATTATGGATGGTGCCCGTGCGCTTTGTGCTGGGAAGGAATGGGCTCTTTGGGTTGATCCGTTTTTACAAAAACAGGAACCGTCACAGCGGGAGCCTTTTGAAAAGAAAAGGTAATTGTAGATGGCGTTTTAGACGT
Organism: uncultured Pseudobdellovibrionaceae bacterium; assembly: GCA_964593915.1. Classification (GTDB taxonomy): domain Bacteria; phylum Pseudomonadota; class Alphaproteobacteria; order Micavibrionales; family Micavibrionaceae; genus CAZLPZ01. Next base: position 6,506 of record CAZQLB010000043.1, on the reverse strand, counting down.
GATATGAGATGCGCTAAAACACATGATATGTATACCTGTCCCGGACAGAGGCACAGGAACGCCCGGATCAAGGGCCAGTCCATCTGTTAATGGACGCATTTTCATGATGCCTGCTTCCATTGTCATGGTATGAATTTCTGCGTGTTCGCATAAAGGAGATGTCGCGGAAAGAAGGCGATCAGGTGCATCCCCATTATTCTGCAATGTACCTGTGATAAGGCCGGGTGTATTCGGCGCATACGGCGGTGTCAGGACTATATCTGTGATATGGATAAAGGACGGCGCAATATGACCTTCTGGATTACAAGCATGAGCCTCAGATAAAATCATTTCCCCAAGAAGAAGGAGGGAGGACGCAAAAAGAATCCATGACCAGGATCGTATCATGATGAATTTATCCTTTTAGATATAAAGATTATGTACCGGACTTGGCTTCTGCATCTTTCACGATCTGCAGCAACGTGTCCTTGCCCATAAAGTTATTGATGATACGGTCCGGGGTCAAGAAGGCAGGTGTGCCGCCCAGATCCAAATCACGGAACAGAGCCATGTTTTTATTAATCTGGTCCTGAATTGCGGGCTTCATGGCAGCTTCTTTTAATTTTTCAGGATCCATTCCGTTATCGGCGGCGAGTTTTTTAAGGGTTTCTTCGGTTTTTGGGCCTGTAAACTGCATCAACGCGGCGTGGTAAGCCTGGTATTTTCCGGGGCCAAAATCACGTACAGCCAGCGCATACTTGGCGGCCAGAACAGATGAATCTCCCAAAATCGGACTGTCAATCAGAACAATTTTGACGTTTTTCTTTTCGGAAACCAGTTCAGCCAAATCTTTATAGGCATGTTTGCAGTACCCGCAGTTATAGTCCATAAACTCAGCAAAAGCGATTTTTGCTTTTGGATCACCCAAAACTTGATAGGAAGGGTTGTTAAAAATTTCATCTTTCTTTTTTACCAAAGTTTGACGTGCGGCTTCATCCGCTTTTGTTTGTTCATTTTGTTGGTGTTTTTGGGCCGCTTCAAACACAATAGCCGGATTATCCAGAATATATTGACGAACAACGTCCCCAATTTCTTTTTTCTGGGGGTCTGTGAATGATCCTGCCATTGCGGATGGTGTGATAGATAATGCTAAAACAGTTCCGAGAACCAAACGGTTATATGTCATATTTATATTCCTTTTGCGCATTGGCGTGTCTATAAAAATCAGGGGATGCTACGATGACGGCGCTAAATCCCTGATATATAAAATGGGGTAAAGTGTAACCAACATCAAGGGTTAATCGTTAAAAATTTTCTTTTCTTTGGTGGGCCTTTCTGGCGCAATAATATCGTTTGGTTCATCTTCAAAGAAAATATCCCGTAAAATCCCAGGGGTGAGCACCGAAAGAGGATTTACAAGGGTCCGGGGGTTATTGGAAGGCCCCTTGATCGAATAGGTTGCTGCGAATAACGCCTTATTTTTTCCGCCGGTAATCAATCGGCCAATAAGTGGGATCTTGCTGGCAAAGGTATTGATACCCGCGGCTGGAATAATGGTACCCGTAATATCGATTTGTTTTTCTTTTCGGTTATAAATTCCATTAAAGGTGAGCCCCAGGGCCGATCCGGATGTGCGTCCGTCTTTAAACGACATGATATCCTTTCCGGGGCGGTTGACCCATGCAAAACCGGACTGGAGCCGAGAAAAGACAATACCCTTGTTCCCGAGTTGCTCGCCAATCCCTTCAAGAGACAAGGCGCCTAAAAGCTGGGCCAAGATAGGGGCTTTGACCACAGAGAAATCCCGTATGATCAGATTACCTTTTACATCCCGGGAACTGTTGCCGATCGGGGCGCCGTTTAAAGACAGGGTCCCCCCGACAATGTTGTCGTAAATACCAACCGCTTTTAAAAAGGCACCCGCATCCCCTGAATTGACCTTCAACGTCATTTGCCCTTTGTCATTTGGGATGTATTGGAACGTTGCTGGCGCCGCGCCCGCCTTTGCTAAAAGATCAAGGTATACCAGTTCCTGGGACTTGTTTGTTTTGACCTTGAGCGTCGCATTTAAAAGAGGGGGAGCCCCTTTTGCCATGTACAGTTCGCTTACCTGGATATCAACATCATTCGCAGATGGATTTTTTGCGGGCGGTGCATCTGAATCCAGAATCGGCGCAACGTCAAATTTTCGTCCGCGAATGATAATCTTTTTTGTTTGCGCTGTTCTTTTATAATCCAGGCTGGCAATGCCGCGCACCAGATTAAATGTTTTGAATGATGCCCCTGTGACATCCATTTCTTTATTTATTTCACCAAAAGTAACAGTCCCGTTTTTCAGCAGAAGGTCTGGTGCCGTAATTTCGACATTCTGCGCTTTCACAAGGGTTCCTTTTTGAACGATCAAAGAGGCAGAAGCGGTTCCTTTTGTGCCTGCGGGTTTCAGGTATGAGAAATCATCAATTTGAAACGGTGATGGGGTTAAATCTGCTTTTATATCGATACGTTCGGATCCCGCAGATGTTTCTGTATACGTCAGATCAAGGGGAACAGTGCCGGAAAGGTACGGGAGATCCGCGCCAAATGCTTTGCGCGTGTTGGGTGTGGACGCGATTTGTGCCCCCAACGTCATATGGGCTTCCCCTTTTTGAGGGGTTAAGGGCTGTGACCAATCAAGCGTAATGGGACTATCTGCAATTTTTCCTTGTCCTTTCATGCCGATTTTTCCATCCGATACGGTCAACGTAAAAGGGCCGCCGGATAGCGTTTGATCTTTTGTGACCTTTGGAATGCTGATATCCTGTAAATTGGCCGTAACATCCACATCAAACGCTTCTTTTGGAACATCATGAATAGTCGGGAATGACACGTTGATATCGTATGTACCAGATCCTTTTACATCATCTGGTTTTGCCTTTAACTTGTCGCCCATCGAAATAGGGTCGCGGGCAATATAACGTAAGATAGAGGAAAGGGGGCCATCAAGAACAGCGCGAATGGTAGCCATTCCGCTTTGATCTTTTTGAAGGTCTGTAATGCTGATTTCCCCCTTTTTGATTTGCAGGGAGTCAATCGATCCGCCCGTAACAGACAGTTTCAGCGTATCGTCTTTATACACGCCTGTCCCTTTCCCCCCTTCAACAGGATAAAGCGGGGCATGGTAATCAGCGGTCAAGTCTGAAAAAGAAAAAGTGGAGGTCGGTATTGTATCATCTGCAATCAAATCAAATCGATTTCCCGTTGCCATGAGGGGGATGTCAACATGGATATCACGCAATATGCCGGTTTTAAGTCGTTGTGTAATCCATTTTCCCAATCCTGTTTCGGCTTGTTCCTGCGGCCAAAAAGAACGAATGGTTTCAATTTTAAGTTCTGGAGCTTTGATTGAAAGCAATCCTTTTCGTGTACCATCTTTATCTGTATGCAGATCAGCAGATGCAGAAAGATTCGTACCCTTGATAAATAAATTTAAATTTTTAAGGTTCCAGTGACGGTTATCTTTGTCATACGAGATATCAATATCTGCATTTTCAACCGGAACAGATACACCATTCTTTGCAATTAAAAATCCGTGATGACCTTTTGCCTGGACTTCAAATGTATCAATATCAAGTGGATCAAGAGTGGCTTTGACATGTAACATGCCGGATAGAGGCAGTTGTTGACGTTTAAGCCAGCCCATCCCCATAATCCGTCCCATCAGGGCCGGAAGCGAAATTTCATCCATCGTGCTGGTAATATCAACCTGGTGCAGGGCCCGGTTATAAATCAACCGAAAGGCAAGGGATCGTTTTTCGGACAGTTGTAATACAATATTTCCGATTGATCCTTCATCTACCGCTTGAAAGTTTAATCCAACATTGTCCAGTTGCCATGTTGTCCCCAGAATATGGTCAACAACCCGGATACGGGCGCCGCGCATATCAACCTGTTCCAGGTTGGAGAGAACAGAGGATCCAAACCCGCCGGTCTTGATCATATCGCTTAAAAATTGTTCAGATTCGAAAGAGGGGGCGGATGCCGATTCCGGATCCTTTTGATCGAATGATTGTGTCACGAAATGGATGGATCTGTCCTGAAATCGTTCGAATGTTAAAAGCGGGGATTTAACGGATAATGTTTGCGGCCGGATTTGCCCAATAAGAAGGGGCAATGCCGAAAGGCCAATCGAAACGTCTTGTGTTTCAATAATGGGACGGCCTTGTTGCCAGATGTCAAGGCGTTTGAATGTGAGCGTAATGGGGTGTCCCGCCCCCTCCCATGATGCTGTAGCATCTTGTATCGACGCGCTGATACCTTTGTTCTTATCAGATAGACTATCTTGAATGGTGGATACAGCAAACGACAGATCAACAGGCCCTTGGCTGAGGCGATAAAGCCCCGCCCCAGCAATCCCCGCGACGATCACAGCAATCCCCGTCCCTATTTCCAGAAGAATAAGACCTGCGCGGGGAATGCCCCTTATGAGTTTCTTTTGTACCATTTCTTATTTTTTACCCGCTCAGATGTTGACATCCATCGGCTGCTACCCCATCTCTTTATAATACGAACTGCGTGAAAGGGAAACACATGTCATCATTAAATAGTGGAGATAAAGCCCCTCTTTTTACTCTGCCATCGGATAGGGGCAAGGAGATATCGCTTGCAGATTTCTTGGGACAAAAGGTTGTTCTGTACTTTTACCCAAAGGATGATACGTCGGGCTGCACGCAAGAGGCCTGTGATTTCCGCGATAATTTGGCGGTTTTTCAGAAGTTGGGGGTACAGGTTTTGGGTGTATCAAAAGACCCCGTTAAATCACATATAAAATTTCGGGATAAATATGATTTGAATTTTCCCCTGTTATCAGACGAAGAAGGGGCGGTTTTAAACGCATATGGCGTCTGGACCGAAAAATCGATGTATGGACGTAAATATATGGGGATTGAACGGTCCACGTTTTTGATTGATGAATCTGGAACAATTGTCGCGTTGTGGCGAAAAGTATCCGTCACGGACCACGTAAAAGAGGTTCAAAAAACCCTTAAAGAACTAAAGTGAACCTCAGGTCAAGCCGCTTTGCGCGGGGCAACGGCATCGACAAAAGCATTCAGCTGTTCATGCCAGCTTTTCAGATCATCAATGGTTCCAAGGGTAAAGGTCAACGTATATTCCGCGTGCAGCATGGATTGCATACGAAAATATCCGGGGCTTTGCAGCGTGGACTGATAGGGTACAGCGCCTGCACGGGCCTTTAATGTCACATCGATATTTGCGCCTTGAATACGAACAGGCATCCGGTGTTCAAAATAGACGCGAAGGCCACAGAGTTTAACGATCTGGCAAACGCCCGTAATACCAGGTTTAAAATCGTAACTCCCATGTGTGGCCACCAGGTCCGCAACCCCCCACGCCAGTTCATATTGACCAATAAGAGGGGATTCCATGATATTACGCTGCCTTTTTGGTTGTTTTTACAGACGCAGGAAGTGCAACCGGTGCAGCAGCAGACGCAGAAAGGACAAAGTTCCCGCCCTGTTCCCGGTTGTTCATGTGATCATGAACATGGGCAGAAATGGTGTCCAAATGATCGTGATAGAAATGGTTAGCGCCATCAATCACGCGGTAATCAATTTTGATCCCTTTTTGCATGTTGAGCTTTTCGACCAGTTTTTCAGCCGCTGATGGCGGAACAATCGAGTCATTTCCGCCCGCCATGATCAATCCCGAAGAAGGACAGGGCGCAAGGAACGAAAAGTCATACATATTGGCAGGAGGGGAAACAGAAATAAAACCACGGATTTCAGGACGGCGCATCAATAGCTGCATCGACAGCCAGGCGCCAAAAGAAAATCCCGCAACCCAGATATAGGGGGCATTGGGATTAAGGGCCTGCATCCAATCAAGGCAAGCAGCGGCATCGGATAATTCCCCCTCGCCCTTGTCAAACAGGCCTTCGCTTTTACCCACACCGCGATAGTTAAAGCGCATCACATTAAAGCCGCGCGCCACCAGAGTTTGGAACAAAGTGTATGTCACCGCGTTGTTCATGGTCCCGCCGTATTCGGGATTGGGGTGCAGAACCAGGGCCAGCGGCGCATTGGGTTCTTTTGAAGGATGATACCGGGCTTCCAGGCGGCCTTCGGGGCCATTGATCATAATTTCAGGCATGATGCTCCAACTTTAAACGGGTTGCTTGGGTAAAGGGATTTTTTCCCATGTCACACGCAGTCTTTTACCGTAAGGAATGTGTATAAAGGAACTCAGGACGAAATGTCCAGAAAATTATCCTATCTGATTCGCAGCATTTGTGGATATTTAATTTGACATATAAATAATGCGATACAAAAGGACAAGGGGATGGCTTTATGTGGGGGATAGAATACGTCCGGTTATTCCCATACCTGGGGAATCACCTTTTTTATTTTATGTGTTATGCGGATCATTTTATAAATGGGCTTTTCTTTATTTCCTTCTTTTCTTTTTCTCTCTTTTGTTTGTTTGTTTTTGGTCCTTTAATAAAAAACGGCGCGCCGCCTTGGTCTTGTGGT
>CAZQLB010000042.1:4791-11342 GCA_964593915.1 uncultured Pseudobdellovibrionaceae bacterium | reverse complement strand
GTATGGATATTATCGTATGTACAACGGCAAAAACAGATGATGAAGCACGTGATTTGCTTTTCGGATTTGGTTTTCCGTTTAGAGATTATAAAGGTCAATAAAGGCAGGATATAATATGGCAAAAGTATCGAGTGTTCAAAAAAATTTAAAACGGGGAAAGATGGCTGATAGTGCATCGCAAAAGCGCGCTGCTCTTAAGGCGATCGTGATGGATAAAGATGCGGCGCCGGAAGATCGTTTTGCCGCGACTTTGAAATTGGCTGAAATGCCTCGTAATGGTGCGAAAATCCGTATACGCAATCGCTGTGCTTTGACAGGGCGTCCGCGTGGATTTTTCCGTAAGTTTAAACTGTGCCGCAACATGCTGCGTCAGCTGGCCCAAGTGGGTGAGCTTCCAGGTGTTGTGAAATCGAGCTGGTAAGGATAAGGAGTTTAATAACATGAGCCTGAGCGATCCCCTTGGCGATATGCTGACCCGTATCCGTAACGGTCAAAAAGCGCGGAAAAAATTTGTAGCCTGCCCAAAATCTCGCCTCCGTGAGAATGTTTTGAGCGTGCTGAAAAAAGAAGGTTTCATTCATGACTATGCAGTTGAGAATGATATGCTGAAAATCGTACTGAAGTATCAGGATCAAGGGCGTCCCGTTATCCGCGAGATTACCCGTGTGTCCAAACCGGGTCGCCGTATTTACAGCGGATCCCAGACGATGCCAAAGTTTTATAATGGTCTGGGTGTTTCGATTGTATCGACCCCAAAAGGTGTGATGTCGGATTATGATGCACGAACAGCCAACGTTGGTGGCGAAGTTCTGTGCCGCGTATTCTAATAGGTGAAGCGAGGATATAAAAATGTCGCGTATTGGTAAAAATCCGGTTGTATTGCCCGCTGGGGTTAAAGTGACCGTCAACGGTCAAAACGTTGAAGCTGATGGGAAGTTAGGTCATTTATCGATGACAGTTCACCCGGAAGTGAAAGCTGAATTGGTTGAAGGTAAAGTGGTTGTACAGCCGCTGAGCAATTCTTTTCTATCACGTTCGATTTGGGCGACGACTCGTACCCTTATCAATAACATGGTAAAGGGCGTGTCCGAAGGATATACCAAGAAACTGGAAATTCAGGGTGTTGGTTATCGTGCTCAGGTTCAGGGACAAGATCTTGTGATGCAGCTTGGCTTTAGTCATGAGATTCGCTATAACGTTCCTTCTGATATTAAGGTGGCTGTCGAAAAGCAAACGCAATTGACGATCACGGGCATTGATAAAGAAAAAGTTGGTCAGGTTGCTGCTGAAATTTATATGATGAAGCCGCCAGAACCCTATAAAGGTAAAGGAATCCGTTATGCCGGTCAGTATGTCCGTCGTAAAGAAGGTAAGAAGAAATAATAAAGGTGGTTTAAGATGAAACAACGTGAAACATCGCATGAGCGCCGCACTCGCCGCACTCGTTATAAACTGAAACAGGTGAACCGTGCAGAATTGCCACGTCTCTCTGTTTATCGTTCAAACAGCCAGATTTATGCTCAGGTGATCGATGATACACGTGGTGTCACGTTGTGTTCTGCATCGACAATTGATACTGAAATCAAGGCCTCTGTTAAAACGGGGGCAACGGTGGATGCTGCACGTCAGGTGGGAACTTTGCTCGCAAAACGTGCAAAGGAAGCAAAAATCGGTGATGTCCAGTTTGATCGTGGTGGATATCTGTATCATGGGCGTGTAAAGGCTTTGGCTGAAGCTGCCCGTGACGGTGGAATGAAATTTTAAGGAGAGAGTAAAAGCACATGGCACGTCCAGAACGCAATCGTGAACGGGAAGAACCCGAATTCCAAGAAAAACTGGTCTATGTGAACCGCGTGACCAAGGTGGTCAAGGGTGGTAAGCGTATGGCTTTTGCTGCGCTTGTTGTCGTTGGTGATGGTCGTGGCCGCATTGGTTCTGGCCATGGCAAAGCACGTGAAGTTCCAGATGCAATCCAAAAGGCAATGGAACAGGCAAAGCGCAACATGATTCGTGTTCCAATGCGTGAAGGGCGTACGATCCATCATGATGTAGAGGGGCACTATGGTGCGGGCCGTGTTATTCTTCGTTCTGCTCCGCAAGGGACCGGGATTATTGCTGGGGGTCCTATGCGTGCGATTTTCGAAGTTTTGGGTATCCAAGACGTTGTTGCCAAATCAAAAGGCACCAGTAATCCACATAATATGGTTCGTGCAACGTTTGATGCGCTTGAAAAAATGCAAAGTCCACGTCAAATCGCTGCGCGTCGTAATCGCAAAGTAGCTGATTTGATTGCACGCCGCGAAGGTAAAGATGCTGTGTCTTCCGATGAAGATGCTGCTAAAGAAGATTAATAAGGTGAATCCAAATGACTGAAGCGAAAAAAACAACCAAAAAAGCGGCTGCTCCTAAAGCATCGGCAAAAAAGGTGGCGGCGTCAAATACAGTGACTGTAAAGCAAGTCGGTAGCGCCGCTCGTTCTGAGGAATGGGTTTACCAGACTCTTAAAGGTCTTGGCCTTAATAAACTGAACCGTGTTCGGACACTGGTTGATACACCCGAGGTACGTGGGATGATCAATCGTGTACACCATCTGGTTCAGGTTGTGGATGCGAAATAATTTTAGACAGGTGGTATCAAGAAATGACCAAGCTTAATCAATTAAAACCAAAAGAAGGTTCTACATCCAAACGCAAACATATTGGCCGTGGGATGGGGTCCGGATCTGGTAAACAGGCTGGCCGTGGGACAAAAGGGCAAAAATCCCGTACGGGTGTTTCCATTCATGGATTCGAAGGCGGACAAATGCCTCTTTATCGTCGTTTGCCAAAACGTGGTTTTTCGAATATTCACGCGAACACATATGCTGAAATTAATTTGGGTCAGCTGCAAGCCGCGATTGACTCTGGTAAAATTGATGCGAAATCGGCGATTGATGTCGATACGCTTGTAAAAGCAGGTATTGTGCGCCGCGCTCATGATGGCTTACGTTTGCTTGGAAATGGGGAAATCAAATCAAAGGTTTCTATTACTGTTGCGGGTGTTACCAAGACAGCTCAGGCAGCTATTGAAAAAGCGGGTGGTTCTGTAACCGTTTTTGTGCGTGATGTGAAACCTGTTACGCGCAAAAAAGCTATTCCTGCTTAGGATATGACAAGATATGTATAAATTAAAGGGGACACCATTTCGTCCCCTTTTTTTAACGAAAACGGGTCGCTTGATCTATATAACATATCAGGCTATCCTTCTGAAAGATTTCAGTTAAACGATTAACAATGCGGTGATATAAAAATGAAAATAGATGCAGATGCCATTCGTCAACTTGCTACGCTTTTGACCGAAACACAGCTGACCGAGATTGAAGTTGTGGATGGCGAGAAGAGCATTCGTGTCAATAAGGGGGGCGTTGTTATGGCGCCTGCAGGGGGCGGTTCTGTTCTTGCTGGTTCTGCGGCTCTTATGCCTTCTGACCCGACTATTCCCCAGGTGGCGAATACGGCAATGCCTTCTGTTGTTGCGCCTTCTCATCCTGGGGCTGTCACTTCGCCAATGGTGGGGACTGTATATATGGCGCCTGGGCCGGAGGCACCTTCCTTTATACAAAAAGGAACCAATGTTCAGGTGGGTGATACTCTTTTAATTATTGAAGCTATGAAGGTCATGAACCATATTAAGGCTGAGCGTGCGGGGACTGTTACACAGATTTTGGTTCAAAATGGTCAGCCTGTTGAATTTGGGGATGTCTTGGTCGTTATTGAATGATGATCGATTGTTCAGCATTCTGTTATAAAGTGAGGCCGATATGTTCAATAAAATTTTGATTGCAAACCGTGGTGAGATTGCCTTGCGTGTTGTCCGCGCATGCCGAGAAATGGGGATCGCATCAGTGGTTGTTCATTCAACGGCGGATGCAAGTTCGATGGCCGTGCGTCTTGCTGATGAAAGTGTTTGTATTGGTCCCCCACCTGCTAAAGATTCGTATTTGAACATCCCTTCTATCCTTTCTGCTGCTGCTGTTACGGGTGCTGAAGCAATACATCCTGGGTATGGGTTTTTGTCGGAGAATGAAGATTTCGCCCGCATGGTTGAAGAACATGGGTTTACCTTTATTGGTCCGAAACCAGAACATATTGCCCAGATGGGTGACAAGGTGATGGCGAAAAAGACAGCGTTGTCTTTGGGGCTTCCGGTTGTTCCTGGATCAGAAGGTGCTGTTCGCACTGTTGATGATGCCCGTAAAATTGCGCAGGATTTTGGATTGCCGGTTCTGATTAAGGCGGCTAGCGGTGGTGGTGGTAAAGGGATGAAGGTTGTCAGATCGTTAGACGACTTGCCTGAACTGTTTGCAACTGCAAAATCGGAAGCGAAAGCAAACTTTGGTGATGATACCGTTTATATTGAAAAGTTTCTTGAAAAACCACGGCATATTGAAATTCAGGTATTTGGAGATACATACGGAAATGCGATCCATTTAGGGGAGCGTGATTGCTCTATTCAACGTCGTCACCAAAAGGTTGTTGAGGAAGCGCCTAGCCCCATTCTAACAGAAAAAGAGCGAGATTATATTGGTAACCTTGCTGCCGATGTTGTACGGAAGATGGGGTATCGCGGTGCTGGTACGATGGAATTTTTATATGAAGACGGGAAATTCTATTTCATGGAAATGAATACCCGGATTCAAGTCGAACATCCTGTGACGGAAATGATCACTGGTCTTGACTTGGTATGTGAACAAATTCGGATTGCGGCGGGATTACCGTTGTCGATTAATAAGGAAAAAATTCGTTTACGCGGACATGCAATTGAGGTGCGTATTAATGCCGAAGATCCTGAAACGTTTATTCCAAGCCCTGGCCTGATCAGCCAATTTCATGCGCCGGGTGGCTTAGGCGTTCGTTTTGATTCAGCTGTATATGCGGGATATAAAATTCCACCCCATTATGATTCCATGATTGGGAAATTGATTGTTCATGGGCGCACGCGTGAAGAGGCGTTAAATCGCTTGAACCGCGCAATTGTTGAAACTGTTGTAGATGGTATTAAAACAACGTTACCACTTCATGCATGGATTATTAATCATCCTGATTTTCGTGCTGGTGATTATACAATTCATTGGCTGGAAAAACAGCTTGCTGCACGCGCTGCACGTGGTGAAAAGTTAGCTGACTAGAAAAATGAGCACTGATCATTTTTTTGATGATTTGCCGGATTTGTTTCTCGCGGCATACCGTCATGGATTTTTCCCTATGGCAGATGATGCGCTGGATCCTGAGTTTTATTGGGTAAAACCACAAAAAAGGGGGATTATACCCATCACAAATCTGCATATACCTCATCGTCTTTTACGGACGATCCGGCGCAACTTGTTTCAGATCCGTGTCAATACCAGGTTTCAAGATGTTATTTCTATGTGTGCTGATTCCTATGAAGAGAGGGGGCGCAAAAACACATGGATTAATACTCCCATTAAAGAGACTTTTATAAAGCTTCATGAAAAAGGATATGCTCATAGTGTTGAATGTTTTTTAGGGGATCGAATCGTTGGCGGTCTTTATGGGCTTGCAATTGGTGACATATTTTGTGGTGAAAGTATGTTTTCGCTAGAAAAAGATGCCAGCAAGGTTGCATTGGTTTATTTGGTTTCTATTCTTTTTGAGAAAAATTTTTCTATTCTAGATGCGCAATTTATGAATGATCATCTTCGGCAATTTGGTGCTTATGAAATGCCGGAATCTGTATATGAACAATGCCTTGTGTTTTCAGGAGGAAAAGATCTGATATTTTTTGATGAGAAGATGTCAGACAACGAATACATACAGGACATGTTTGAAACGTTTTTAATACGAAGAGAAACGTAACGCCTGATGATAATTTTTAAAATACATCAATGACTTTTTTTATGAAACGAGCTGTATCGTTAAATAACTTATCAAGTTTCTGAATAGCATCGTCCGATAATGCCCCATCTTCGGCCATTTTTTGAATAATAGAGGCTTGTTCCATTAAAGGTAAAGCGCAAGCGAAGCTTGCTGCACCCTTTAAACTATGGGCGCATTCTGCAACCTGAGCCATATCATGTGTGTGTGCCGACTCTATTATTTTCTTCATAATGGGGGCGCACATTGTTTCAAAGGAAGAAAGAAGCATTCCAAGATGATGATCATCCAGTTCTGTATTTTCGCGAAGTTGATCAATATCAATAAAAGGTGTTTCATCAGAAACGGTATGATTTATGATATTTTTTTCTAATTTTTTCTCTTCTGATAAAATGGGGATCCCCCAACGTTCAATCATATGTTTAAGGTGTTGGAAGGTTGCGGGTTTGATCAAACAATCATCGAATCCATGCGTACTATATGTTGCCTTCCCCCCCATTTGCACATCTGCTGTTAATAGAACAATAGGGATATTGTGTGTCGACATCTGGGGATTTCGGATATGTCTGATCAGTTCATATCCATCCATGTCGGGCATATGCAAGTCCATTAAAATAAGGCCATAGTGGTTTTCCCGTAAATGGTGTAATGCATCAATTCCCGATACCGCAAAGTCGC
>CAZQLB010000042.1:0-4781 GCA_964593915.1 uncultured Pseudobdellovibrionaceae bacterium | reverse complement strand
GAAGGTGGAGTGTAGCGCGGATACTGTCTGTATCTTCGATAATAAGGATTCTTTTTGATAACTGGGGACGTTGTTTCCATTTATTTTTTGTGACGTCCAATACGGACTGCCCTAATCCCTGGCGGCTTGCGGGTTTTGACAGGTATGTGACACCGTGTTGGTCAAGTTGTGGTTTTAGCCCCTCTGTTTCATGGAATGTGTAAACAATTATCGCCATACGCGGATAGCGCAAGGATGCTGTTTTTATAAATTCCAATGTCTCTTGTATTGGTTGTATCCCGTCCATGATGGCCAGGTCAAATCGCTGTTGTTCCAGGATTTGTGACATCGTCTTTAAATCATGGGCAACAGTAATATTGGATCCCATTTGTCTTAAGGTACGTTCAATTTCAGCAGCACCCAAAGGGTGATGATCCACCGCAATAATGGAGAGCCCTGTCAGATCTGGGGGGGTATCTGTATAGGGATATAAAGCGGATTTAAACGGTATCTCAAACCAAAAGGTGGATCCATTGTCCAAAATAGATGAGACGCCAATGTCTCCGCCCATAAGGGTGACGAGGCGATGACAGATAGATAAACCAAGTCCTGTCCCTCCAAACCGCCGTGCTGTTGTTGCATCCCCTTGTACAAAAGGTTTAAATAATTTTGTCTGGATGTCGGATGGGATACCTTTTCCTGTGTCCGTGACCTCAAATCGTAACAGATGCTGATCCGGAAAAGGCGCGGATATAAGGTGTATGTGGATACAGATATTTCCTTTTTCTGTGAATTTGATCGCATTTGAAACCAGGTTCATCAGGATTTGCCGCAGGCGTGTGGGATCCCCGATAATTAAAGCTGGGACATCATCGTCAATGTCTGTTTGGATTGTAACGGGCTTCCCCATTAAGCGAGGGGCAAGTGCCTCAACCACACCAGAGACAAGTGTGCGCAAAGGGATTTCCAAATGTTCCAATTCAAATCGGCCCGCATCCAGCCGTGCAAAATCCAGAATATCGTTTAACAGATCCAGCATCATATTTGCAGATCCTTGCGCCGATCTGACCATGTTTTGGATATGAGGGTCCCTGTTTTCTTGTTCGATCAGCTCCAGTAAAGCATAAATGGACTGCATGGGGGTGCGCAGTTCATGGCTGATCGTTGCAAGAAAGTTTGCCTTTTGCTCGGCCAATGGTTCAGATGGCGTGGATGGGGGCGGCAAAGAGGTCATGCGTGCATAAACCTTTTTATTGCCGGACAGCCATCAGTTTTTTGATCTCGGCAATCGCACGGGCGGGATTAAGTCCCTTTGGACACGTGTTTGTACAGTTCATGATGGTGTGGCATCGATACAATTTAAATGGATCTTCCAATGCATCAAGACGATCACCTGTTGATTCATCGCGTGTATCGGCAATCCAACGATAGGCTTGCATTAAAATAGCGGGGCCCAGAAAACGATCCCCATTCCACCAATAAGATGGACATGATGTGGAACAGCAAAAGCAAAGAATACAGGCGGATGGACCCTTTCCATCTGTGCCATTTAAGTGATCCGCATCCTCGGGCGATTGTAGCCGTTCGCGTGTGGGTTCCGGGCTTTGAGTGATGAGCCAGGGTTTAATGGATTCATATTGGGCATATACATGCTTCAGATCAGGGACCAAATCCTTTACAACAGGCATGTGGGGCAGGGGATTGATTTTAACCGGTCCCTTTACATCCGCAATGGGTTTCAAACAGGCCAGCGTATTTGTACCGTCAATATTCATGGCGCAAGATCCGCAAATCCCTTCGCGGCAAGAACGGCGGAATGTCAATGTCGGATCCACCTTATTCTTGATATAGATAATGGCATCCAAAACCATTGGGCCGCACTGGTCAAGATCGATACGATAGGTGTCGATGCGTGGGTTTTCGCCTGTTTCGGGATCCCAGCGATAGATCGGAAAGTCACGGGCATGTGCGCCGCCGGCTGAGGCGTCGATAAATCGACCCTTTTGGACCTTGGAATGTTGGGGTAGAGATAGCTGTACCATATTATGTCTCCAACTTAATAAACGCGGGCTTTGGGCGGGACCGGTTCGACTTCGTCTGTCAGGGTGTGCAAGATAACAGGGCGATAGGATATTTTTGTCTGACCCTGGTCATCCAGATGGATGATGGTGTGTTTCAGCCAATTTTTATCGTCCCGTTCCTTGAAATCGTCCCGGGCCTGTGCGCCGCGGCTTTCGGTTCTGTTTGCGGCTGCGTGCATCGTGACGACAGCCTGTGGCAGCAGGTTATCAAGTTCCAATGTCTCAACAAGATCGGTGTTAAAGATCATGGATTTGTCCTGGATCGTTACATCGTGGCGATCCTGGTAAATCTTGTCGATTTTTTTAGATCCTTCGGTGAGAATGTCGCCCGTACGGAAAACCGACGCATGATTTTGCATTGTTTTCTGCATCGAAAGGCGCAGATCTGCGGGATTTGTATCGCCCGTTTTTGTGCGATAGTAGTCAAGGCGAGAAAGGGCCTTATCCCCCTTGTCAGATCCCATGGGGCGATGGGGCATACCCGGTTTAATCAATTCCGCTGCGCGGATGGCCGCCGCGCGCCCAAAGACAACCAGATCCAGTAGAGAGTTTGATCCCAAACGGTTGGCCCCGTGAACAGAGACACACGCAGCTTCGCCAACAGCCATCAATCCGGGGACAACGCGGTGCGGATCGATGGAATCTGGATTTACAACCTCTGTGCGCCAATTGGTGGGAATGCCGCCCATGTTGTAATGAACGGTGGGCAGGACAGGAATTGGTTCTTTTGTCACATCAACGCCGGCAAAAATTTTGGCCGTTTCGGCGATGCCAGGCAGGCGTTTGTGAATAATTGCAGGGTCCAGATGTTCAAGGTGCAGGTGGATATGATCTTTTTCCTTGCCAACGCCTCGGCCTTCCTTGATTTCAACGGTCATAGACCGGGATACCACATCGCGGCTGGCCAGATCCTTGGCGGACGGCGCATATCGTTCCATAAACCGTTCGCCTTCGCTATTGGTCAGATATCCGCCTTCACCACGTGCGCCTTCGGTGATCAGACAGCCCGCCCCATAGATACCCGTGGGGTGGAACTGTACAAATTCCATGTCCTGAAGGGGAAGTCCGGCACGCAAAACCATTCCGCCGCCATCGCCCGTACATGTATGGGCAGACGTGCACGAGAAATAAGCGCGGCCATATCCGCCAGTGGCCAATACAGTTTGGTGGGCGCGGAACCGGTGGATTTTTCCATCTTCAAGGTTCCAGGCCATGACGCCCAAGCATTGACCGTCATCGGACATGATCAGGTCCAGGGCGAAGTATTCAATAAAGAATTCAACCTGGTGGCGCAGGGCTTGGGTATATAATGTATGTAAAATAGCATGGCCCGTGCGGTCGGCTGCGGCGCAGGTACGCTGAGCTGTTCCTTTGCCATAATGAGTCGTCATGCCGCCAAACGCGCGCTGGTAAATTTTACCTTCTGCTGTTCTTGAAAATGGAACGCCATAGTGTTCCAGTTCGATAATTGCGGGGATTGCCTCTCTGCACATATATTCAATGGCGTCCTGGTCCCCTAGCCAGTCAGACCCCTTGATGGTGTCATACATGTGAAAACGCCAATCATCTTCGCCCATGTTGCCAAGCGCGGCGGAAATTCCCCCCTGTGCTGCAACGGTATGGGAACGGGTTGGAAAAACCTTGGATAAACAGGCACATTTTAGCCCTTTTTCACCCATGCCGAAAGCGGCACGTAATCCCGCACCGCCCGCGCCGACAACAACAACGTCGTATGTGTGGTCAATAATTTCATAAGATCCAGTCATGGAAGACACCTTAAAAAGTTTAAATCGATAATTTTAAAACAGAGAATAAACACAATACGGCGGTTGCAACAAAAACAAGACGTATCAAGATCAGGGCAGGAATGCGTATTTTTGGGGCGTGGACGTAGTCCTCGATCACAATCTGGATTCCCAGCATGGCATGATAAAATACAGATATGATTGTGAGTATCATCAAAACGGGCGTGATGCCAGTTGCAAGCCACGTGACGACCTCGGTATAGTCCGTTCCATCACGCAGAAGGCTTGCGATCGAAAGTGTGAACCACATCATCAGTCCGATGTTGGCAATCGCTGATACGCGCTGGTGGATCCAGTGCTGGGCGCCATGTCCTGCCGCGCCCACCCCTTCGGCCCGGGCGAGGGGCGATTTGATACCTGTTTCATCCCACTTTAAACGCATTTCATTTATCCTTATGAACAAAAGACATAGAACCACAACATCCCAGTCAGGATGAAGGAAGACACAATGGCGATATACCCTGCCGCATAGGCATGGGACAAATCAAAAAAAGAACCTGTATCAAAACACAGGTGCCGAATACCGGTACACATATGAAAACAAACAGCAAAGGACCATCCCATGAGCATGAGCATACCAAGGGGGCTTGCGCAAAAAGATGTAAAGACGGCGAATGCCTCTGGCCCGGATATGAGCGCCCCAAAAAACCAGGTCAGCATGAAAAGGCCGACCGTTAACGCAATACCAGACAGACGGTGTAAAATCGATAGAATAGACGTTAATTGTGGGCGATAGATTTGCAAATGGGGCGAAAGTGGACGCGGATGGGCCATGAATGCAATCCTTTGTATGGGATATAAAAAGAATAGGTGTTGTTTAAAGCGCCCCTATCATACCGTGCAGATATACCTTTTGCCAAGGGGGTAGATGGAGAATTGATTTTTATATCTCAGAAAATTGAGGCAAGGCCAGAAT
>CAZQLB010000041.1:8030-11717 GCA_964593915.1 uncultured Pseudobdellovibrionaceae bacterium | reverse complement strand
CGAAGGTGGCCGTACCGTCGGTGCCGGTGTCGTCGCTAAAATCTTGGATTAAGTTTTTAATCTGATCAAAAATAACGAACCCCCGGTTTTTCCGGGGGTTCTTTTTTGCGGTGATGGATGATTATGCGGGAATACGTTGTTCTTGCTTTTTTAAATAGTCCATGAATTTTATAATAATCGGATCTGTTTTAATTTGAGATGCGGTCAGAGGACAAATAAGTTCAATCCCCTCAAGGTGCGTGCATCTGGATAGGGCGACATAAACCTGACCAGCCGCAAAGGCCCCGCGCCCGAGGTCAATGACAATCCGGCTAAACGTTTTGCCTTGGCTTTTATGGATGGTGACTGCCCACGCCAACCTGAATGGAAATTGCGCAAATGTACCAACCGGTTCAGATACAAGAATATCATCAACCAATTGAAACTGATAAACTTCCCATGTGAAAGGATAGACATCAACGGTTTTATGTTCATCATGTAACCGAATGCGGACATAGGTATGACCATCTGCATCAGCACCGATATCTGTAATAATACCTAAACTGCCATTGACCCAACGTAGTCGTGAATCATTGTTCAGCATCATGATCTGTGCCCCGCGTTTAAAACGTAAATCCGGAGCAGTGGGATAGTAATCTTTTGTAAAAACACCGGAAATTTCAGCCGCAGATGTATGGAGAGGATCAGGAAGAGCTAAAAGGTTTTTTTCATTTATCTCATCCGCCCGGGCATTTGTTGTGGTGAGGGTAATGTGAACATCATCTTGTCCTGCTGCTTCTGAAGCAGAAGGTGTCCGCAGATGCTGATTTAAAAGAGCGATATCATCGGGTAATGCATTGTTCACCCGTATTCTGTTGAGCAAGTCGATAAAATCCTGATCTTTCTGGCGATATACGTGATCAAATTCAATAAGCGTTAATCGAATATCCATGATGGCCCGCGCGCTAAAGAAATAAGGTGTTTTATATAGTTTATCAAAATGGATGCGTTCGGCTGAACTCACAACAGGCGGAAGTTGATAAAGATCACCAACAAAAACCATTTGAACGCCGCCAAATGGGGTGCCTGGCTGAGGCCCATAAAGCCGCAAGAAGGCATCCATACAGTCCAGAAGATCAGCACGCAGCATAGAGACTTCGTCCACAACAATCGTCTCAAGTTGCTGAAACAATTTCTTGTTTCGGGGCTTTATTTGTTTATTGTTAATTTTATCAACATTGACATCGACATAAAAATTAAAAAAGCGATGAATGGTTTGTCCCCGAATATTCAGGGCCGCAACACCTGTCGGCGCCAGCATGACAGCTTTTTTAGCTGAATGCTGAATGAAATAATCAAGCAGGGTTGATTTTCCGGTTCCGGCCTTTCCCGTGATGAACAGGTGTTCCCGGGTTTTGTCCATCAGCTGAAAGGCATGTGAAAAAGTAGGGTTTAGGTCCAAATGAAGGGGGAGGGGTTTCGTCATATAAAGTATGCCTTTAAAACAGAAATCTGTTCATGTTGTGTTCTGATCTCATCATAACGGGAATACCCTGTAAAAGATATGAGAAAAACAGGCACAACCTCTTATTCCTCTTCTTTTTCTTCTGCGGATAGATTTGATAAATAACTTTTCTTATGTCACCTTTTTCGCTAAGCTCTTACAGAGTTAATACATTATTTTAGAAGCTAAAGAGATAAAAATGACCGACCGTTCTGTGGCTGATATTCGGAATGCCTTCATTTCCCATTTTGTAAAACATGGCCATACCCATGTGCCATCATCACCTCTCGTGCCTGAAAATGATCCGACCGTTATGTTTACCATGGCCGGGATGATGCAATTTAAAAACGTGTTCACGGGGTCTGAATCGCGTCCCTATACCCGGGCTGTCACAGCCCAAAAATGCGTACGTGCAGGCGGAAAGCACAATGACCTCGATAACGTTGGATACACCAACCGTCATCATACGTTTTTTGAAATGATGGGAAATTTTAGTTTCGGAGATTATTTTAAAGAAGAGGCCATATCGTACGCGTGGGAACTGGTGACGCGCGAATTTAAAATGGATACGTCGCGTATGCTGGTCACCGTTCATTCCAGTGATGAAGAAGCAGCCGTTTTATGGCGCAAGATTTCCGGGTTTTCGGATAACCGTATTATTCGGATTGATACGAACGATAATTTTTGGATGATGGGTGATACAGGTCCGTGCGGCCCATGTACAGAACTCTTTTTTGATCAAGGGGATCATATAGCGGGCGGCCCTCCTGGATCTCCTGATGAGGATGGCGATCGTTTTCTTGAATTCTGGAACAACGTGTTTATGCAATACGAACAGGAACCAGATGGCCAGGGCGGATATATTCGTCGTCCGTTGCCAAAACCATCGATTGATACGGGCATGGGACTGGAACGCATGACGTCTATCCTGCAGGGAAAAGGCAGTAATTATGGTATCGATATTTTTCGTGCGATTATCGAACATGTTGCGGATGCAACTGGCGTTTCTCCAGATGGGAATCAAATGGCATCACACCGTGTGATTGCGGACCATTTACGTGCGGCATCATTTCTGATTGCGGATGGTGTATTGCCAAGTAACGAGGGACGCGGCTATGTCTTGCGCCGTATTATGCGCCGCGGGATGCGGCATGCGCATTTATTGGGTGCACGTGACCCATTGATGTATAGATTGTTTCCAACGCTTCTTGAAAAGATGGGCGCTGTTTACCCTGAACTGGGCCGGGCGCAATCGCTGATTACCAGTACACTGGAACAGGAAGAAAAGCGTTTCCGCAAGACATTGGAAACAGGAATGCGTTTATTGGATGACGAACAAGCAAAATTGTCATCTTCTCAAAAATTACCAGGTGATGTTGCATTTAAATTATATGATACCTATGGTTTTCCATTGGATTTGACACAGGATGCCTTACGTTCAAAAGGTCTTGATGTAGATACAGATGGTTTTAATGTCTGTATGGATAAACAGCGTGCTGAATCGCGCAAATCATGGTCGGGTGCTGGCGGATCGTTCACCGATAAAATTTGGTTCGATCTTTTGGAACGCTGCGGGGCCACTGAATTCCTGGGGTATGACCGTGATATGACGCAAGCGGAAATTCGGGCCATCGTCAAGGATGGATCTGAAATGAAGAATGCACGCATGGGTGATACAGTCCAAGTTATTGTCAACCAAACACCGTTTTATGCTGAATCCGGCGGTCAGGTTGGAGATATGGGAACAATCATTTCAGATGACGGGTTAAAAGCGATTGTAACCGATACGCAAAAGGTTGCCGGATCTTTATTTGTGCATACAGCAAGGATTGAAAAAGGGGAATTGATTGTCGGCCAAACAGTACATTTGTCTATTGGTACAGATCGCCGGACAGCTATTCGCTCTAATCACTCGTCAACACACCTCCTGCATGAAGCCCTGCGCCGTGTATTGGGGGATCATGTGGCGCAAAAAGGGTCGCGCCAGGATGAAATGCGTACCCGATTTGATATTGCACACAGTGCGCCGCTGACAGATGATGAAATCCGGGCGGTCGAAACATTTGTGAACGCAGAAATTTTGGCCAATACACCTGTTGAAACACGTATCCTGTCTATTGATGATGCGATGGAATCGGGGGCCATGGCGCTGTTTGGTGAGAAATACGGGGACGAAGTGCGTGTTGTCTATATGGGACGTGTGG
>CAZQLB010000041.1:0-8020 GCA_964593915.1 uncultured Pseudobdellovibrionaceae bacterium | reverse complement strand
GAATAAACCTTTCTCGGTTGAATTATGCGGCGGTACCCATGTAAAGCAAACGGGGGATATCGGGGCCTTTAAAATTATCGCGCAAGGTGCGGTATCGGCTGGCGTGCGCCGGATCGAAGCCGTAACGGGGGCGAATGTTATGGCCTATTTAAACGATCTTGAAAACACAATAGATACAGTTTCAGATGTTCTGAAAACAGGTCGTGCAGACATTGTATCGCGTGTTCGCAGCCTGATCGATGAACGCAAAAAGATGGAAGCGGAAATAACAAATCTGCGCCGACAGGTGGCATCTGGAGGTAGCGGTAACGGCGGATCTTCTGTTGATACAGATATTCAAGAAGCCGCCGGTATTCGGTATACAACCCGTATTCTGGATGGGTTTCCGGCAAAGGATTTAAAACCATTGGCGGATGATTTAAAACAAAAAATGGGATCTGGTGTTGTCGTTTTGATTTCAGCCGAAGAGGGACGTGCCTCCATCGTTGTTGGCGTTACACCTGATCTCACATCTCGTGTATCGGCGGTGGATCTGGTTCGTGTGGGCGCAGCTGCTTTGGGGGGGAGTGGCGGCGGCGGCCGTCCCGATATGGCGCAAGCCGGCGGGCCAAATGCCGCTGCAGCAAAAGACGCGGTTGATCAAATCATCAAGGCATTTGCTGCATAGGAACATAAGGGAAAAGAGAGGGACTCATGGCAAAAAAACGAAGAAAACCAGGTCAGACATCCTCTCTTTCTGGTGCTTCTGGCGTTTTTATCAACCAGATTGTTCCGGGCGGGGGCCTTTCTCATCCTCCTGCTTTGACAAATAGGGATATCAAAGAGGCGTTTGCATCAACATATGCGGCGCCTTTCCTTTTTTTAAGAGGGTCTTTTTGTGAATCGGATCTGAATAATTCTCTGCGGCATTGCCGTTTGGCTTTTCGGTCCGTATCACGGCTAGACCCAGATCATACAATGATGATTATTCATAGTAATGCTGTACCGGGGTTTTGGATGACGGTTCGACCGAATGATGAAGGTGAATATATTATACATATTTACCCTTATCGCTCCATCGCGCCGATGGGTCAAGAGGGAATTATTATTAAAAAAGATAAACTTATTTCTGTGATAAATAATTGTTTGGCGGTAGGGGAGGAGCATAAAGCGGCTCCTGATGGGATTCTCTCTATCTAAAGGAATGAAGCATCCCCTAATCTCCTCTTGAGTTTTTGCCCTAAATTCGGTACAAGCAGGGCAGTCCACCGCCAATTAAAGGAAGAAAAATGACTGCTACCGCTGCCATTCAAGAAAATACATCGTCATTCGATCAACTGAAATCCAGTATTGTTGATACGGTTAAAAAAGCTCAAAAAGGACAAGTTTCGTATGAAACACTGTATCAAAGCGCACTACCAGCATCTGGTAAACATGAATTTCTGTTTTTTATCAAACCGGAATTAACGCTTGAATCTGGTATTGATTTCGCGGGTATTGTCGATTTGGTTTTTGAAAGAATTGCAGCATTCGGCTTAAGCATTCAGAATGTGAAGGTTGTTGGAGCTGATTATTTAAAGCAATATCAGATCATTGATCAGCATTATGGTCAGATTAATAAAATTGCCAAAAATGCGAAACAAGCAATGTCCGATGGGGCAAAAGATAAATTTAAACAATCATTCGGCGTATCTGTTGATGATGTAAACGTCATGGGCGGTTTCGAATTTTTGGATAAATTTCCTTTCTTTAATGCAACATCAGAAGAATATCTGTGGCAAAATAAATCCAATACGAAATTGGCTGGCGGGACGTATTGTGCCGAAGTGAAAATGGATGCAGATAAGATCTATCTGATCAATGGATTTCATCCTTACCAGATTTTACATTTTGTTGCATCGGGTCGTTCAATTGTGACCTTTACGTTAAGCGGCGATATTTCATGGGCTGATGCACGGCAGAAATTTATTGGCGCAACACGTCCGAACGAGGCAGAAGCTGGAAGCTTACGGAATACCTTCTATGTTAAAAAAGATGAATTGGGGATTCCCGAGGTTTCACAAGCCATCAATGGTGTTCACCTTTCTGCTGGTCCGATTGAAGGCTTGATTGAATTGATGCGCTATAATTCTGATTACGCAAATGGGGTGACGCAAAAGCCATCTGATTATGCGTTTGGTCGTGCCTTGGAATCGCAGTTTAGCGAAGCAGATGTTCAGAAAATTCTCTCCAATATCACAGTTATGATGGATGGAAAAAATACACCGCTCTTTGATTTAACGGAAGAAAAAGATGCTGATGAAGCTATTAAAATTTTGAAATCTGTTCTGTAATTTTTGAAAGAAGACTATCCAAAAGCCCCTCATCCGAGGGGCTTTTTTATTCCTTTAAAAATTTATCGAAAATTGTATGTAATCAATGCGGTGCAGCACATGCATATTTCGCGCTTTCCTCTTCCATCATGATAGAATGGATCAAGTGGAGGTGCACATATGACCCAAAAAACAATCCCCCTGACGAATACTTCATCTTTAGATGTTGTAACATCTGCGCCAGTGAATATAAATCTTTTTCCGGTCCGGCCCGATATCGCCGCTGATGCGCACATCACAAAATTAACATACGACCACCTTTATGAACAGTCTATGCGGGATCCAGATATGTTCTGGACAATTCAAGCCCGTCGTCTGGATTGGATCACATTTCCGACGAAGATTAAAAACACATCATTTACAGGCGGGGTATCGATTAAATGGTATGAAGATGGTGTTTTAAACGCCTGCTACAACTGTGTAGACAGGCATGTTCCAGAACATGGAAATAAAACGGCGCTGATATGGGAAGCCGACGATCCAATGGTCGAACGTCATGTGACGTTCTCTGAACTCAAGGATGAAGTATCAAAATTGGGGAATGCGCTGCGCGAACTGGGTGTAAAAAAAGGCGACCGGGTGACGATTTATATGCCTATGGTGGCCGAAGCCGCGATTGCCATGCTGGCGTGTGCCCGTATTGGCGCTGTACATACAGTGGTTTTCGGCGGGTTTTCGGCGGACGCTTTGCGGGATCGTATTGTTGATTGCGGATCATCCATTGTGATTACAGCGGATGAAGGGGTGCGCGGCGGAAAAGTGATTCCACTCAAGGCAAATGTTGATTTGGCGATATCTGGCCTTATGGATGTGACATCTGTTTTGGTTTATAAACGGACAAGTGCTCCCATTCCAATGAAAGCAGGACGGGATCTCTATTGGGATGAATTTGTAGACCGTCAGTCGATAAATTGTCCGATTGAACCCATGAATGCAGAAGATCCGCTGTTTATTTTATATACATCTGGGTCAACTGGAAAACCCAAGGGCGTTCTTCATACAACGGGCGGATATCTGGTTTATGCCGCAATGACCCATGAATATACATTTGATGTGCATGAAGGCGATGTCTATTGGTGTACAGCCGATGTGGGCTGGGTGACCGGGCATTCCTATATCGTTTATGGACCACTTGCAAACTGTACAACCACCCTCATGTTTGAAGGGGTTCCAAACTATCCGGATGCATCACGTTTTTGGCAGGTTGTTGATAAACATAAAGTGAATATTTTTTATACAGCGCCAACGGCAATTCGTTCTTTGATCAAAGCAGGGGATGATTTTGTATATAAGACATCGCGTAAAAGCCTGCGCATTCTTGGATCTGTGGGTGAACCCATTAATCATGAAGCCTGGCTTTGGTATCATAATGTTGTGGGGGATGGCCGCTGTCCGATTGTTGATACATGGTGGCAAACGGAAACGGGCGGTCACCTGATCACACCGCTTCCAGGCGCGACGGATTTAAAACCAGGATCCGCAACAAAACCGTTTTTGGGTGTAAAAGCGGGTATTGTGGATAGTGATGGGCGGTTACAAGATGGCGAAGCCCATGGAAATCTTGTCATTACGGACAGTTGGCCAGGACAGGCAAGAACCTTGTGGGGGGATCATAAGCGTTTTATTGAAACGTATTTTTCCATGTACCCCGGAATGTATTTTACAGGGGATGGTGCGCGCCGTGATGCCGATGGTGACTATTGGATTACAGGTCGTGTTGATGATGTTGTGAATGTATCAGGGCACCGTTTGGGAACAGCCGAAATCGAAAGTGCAATCGGGGAATGCCATCTGGTTGCGGAGTCGGCCGTTGTGGGATACCCGCACGATATAAAAGGCCAGGGCATCTATGCCTATATCATCCTGCGTGAAGGGGTGACAGATATAGAACAAGCCAGAAAAGATATCATTAAAACAGTCCGTCAGGTGATTGGACCCATTGCAAGTCCAGATGTGATTCAGTTTACACCCGGATTGCCGAAAACACGATCTGGAAAAATAATGCGCCGGATTTTACGCAAAATTGCATCCATGGAAACAGAGAATTTAGGCGATACATCGACACTTGCAGACCCAGATATTGTTCCTCAGTTGGTTAAGGGGCGGTCGGATATAAAACTGCCATAAAGAATAGCAGATTTATAAGTCTATATCGCGCGAGCATGCCTGTTTTCTGTATGAACGGCATGGGCATCAAAGGCATGGGCGCAAAGCCGTGCTGTTAAATGCGGCATGACGGTCAGTGTTAAAACAGAATTGCAGAGCTCATATGTACTGTCTGGTAATGTTTGGATAACAGATGCAATGCTGTCATCAAAATAGGATAAGGGGACATGATGCTTTTCTGAAATTATTTTCAGATCCACCTGAAAATAACACATAATCTGTTCAATGATATCCGATCGAATATAATCATCTTGGGTCATCTTATAACCGCGATATGCGGGTAAAACCCCCGCCTCGATTGCATCGCGATAGGGGGGCATGTTTGGGTTATTCTGAATATACCCTTGCGGCATACGCCCAATTGAAGAAACGCCAAATCCAATCAAAATATCGGTATCATCAGCGGTGTATCCCTGGAAATTACGGCGCATTGTTTTTTGATGCAGGGCTTTTGTTAAAGGGTCATTCTTTTTTGCAAAATGATCGATGCCAATCGCCTGATACCCTGCTGATACAAGTTCATGCCGCGCACATTCCTGAAGATCAAAACGCAGGCTTGCATCAGGTAATGCGCCCTCATTGATCAAAGTCATATGTTTTTTCATCCAGGGCACATGGGCATATCCGAACAGGGCAAGCCGATCTGGATTTAAAAAAGTGACAAGATCAATCGTGCGCTGCATCTTGCGTACGGTTTGATAGGGAAGCCCATACATCAAATCGACATTTATTTTATCCATACCCCGTTCACGTAACCATTCCGCCCCGCGCATAACTTGTTCAAAGGGTTGATGTCGCTCTACCGCATCCAGCACATCGTCATTGGCATCCTGTACGCCTAAAGAGGCACGATTAACTCCAGCATCGGCATACGCATCTGCTTTTTCCTGGGTTAAGGTGCGGGGATCAATTTCGATTGCGATTTCTGTATCGGGCGTAATCTCAAAAAACATACCAATGGTTTTCATGATATCCCGGAAATCATGCGGTAATAACATGGTGGGTGATCCCCCGCCAAAGTGAATA
Source organism: uncultured Pseudobdellovibrionaceae bacterium (assembly GCA_964593915.1). GTDB lineage: Bacteria > Pseudomonadota > Alphaproteobacteria > Micavibrionales > Micavibrionaceae > CAZLPZ01. The sequence continues at coordinate 2,477 of CAZQLB010000041.1, read as the reverse complement.
TGTGCGGCTGGATGACGCGTTTTTATCGTTTCAGCCACCATAGAGATTTCACGGCGCAGCCAATGGACATATTCTTCGACAGGAGCATAACGTCCTGTAATTTTTGTGTGGCATCCGCAATAAAGACACATCTTGGCACAGAAGGGGATGTGAATATAAATAGAGACAGGAGATCCCTCTTTTATTGTTTTGAGCCACGTGGGATAAAACGCCGCCGTTTCAGATGTAAAATGGGGTGCTGCCGGATACGATGTATAACGGGGGCATGCCCGGTCAAGAGAGAGAAAGGTCGATTTCATACGTCATAGAAATAGCGGGACAGACCAGACAAATCTTTGACGATCGTCAAATAAGGAAAAAGGGATGATATTTTATTTCGCTTATCTTATGTCTAAACACGGTCGTCTAGGATTCGGATGGCCTCATCCTGCATATCTGATGCGGCTTTCAAGATCTTCGCGCTGGCTTTATAGGCCATCTCGGCCATTTTAAATTGAACAATCTCTTCGGTCAGATCGACATTCGGGGCAGAAACGTGCCCATTTTCATCGGCATTTGGATCGTTTGGATTGTAAATCACCGCGGTCCCTGGATTGCGGTCCACGACATCTGCCTGAACGCCGCCATTGGGGTCACTGACGGCCACAACATCTTGAGGAATGTAGGCGCCGGACTCCCCACCTGCGGGTTGGGCCGGGCCTGTTGTCTGGGCATTTGCGATATTATTCGCGGCCACGCCAGCCCGTTTGGCACTTGCCATCAACCCAGAAAGAGCATTATGTACAGCATCAACCATTTCTTTAGGTTATCATGAAATGATAAACAAAGTTCAAAAAAAGCGGATTTGCCATCAAAAAAGGGATAAATCAAGATGAAAAAAGGTGTATTTTTCGTACTTTTATGTTTACTATCAATTGGTTATGGATATTCCGCGCATGCGGGATGGCTGATGGGACATACGTCTTCGGATACGGATTTTCGCCCCTATTTATCCAATGGAATAGATCAGCAAAGACCGCAGCAGCGGTTTCAAGACTGGAATCCGACTGATTGGGCAGCGTCTCGGCCGTCAGGGGAGGCACGTCTGGATCGGTTCAAACGCGCTCAGGTGATCGATATATATCACGAAGGTGTATGGGGGTGTCCTCCAACACTCGTGGTAGGGCCCGCTTTTTATCATTTATCGTCTTATGATAAATACCGTGTTATTGCTTTTGTTGATTATATGACAAAATCAACAACGGGTCGTATGGGAACGCTGCGCCTGCGCGATCATGAAACAGATCGGACGATTGGGTATTATACCCGTGCGGGTCATCTGGAGTTGCAATAAGTCCTGGATAAAATCCTTTCTTTGATAGCAGGTTATTTTTCTTCTGGTATCCAGGCCCAAATTTGCTACATTGCCATGAAAGGAATCAAAGAAAAGAGAGATGACCGTGACAACAAATATCAATCCTGAAAACGTACTGCGCTATGACCGCATGGTCGAATATGCACTGCGCAGTGTGGTCAAACAATCAATTGAAGAAGTGGTCCAGTACGGGGAACCACCCGGAGATCATCATTTTTATATCACATTTCAAACGACCTATCCGGGCGTGAAGATTCCGGATTATTTACGTGAACGCTATCCGGATGAAATGACGATTGTTCTGCAGTTTCAGTATTATGACCTGAGTGTGGATGACGAAAAGTTGGGCGTAACATTATCTTTTAACAATGTATTGGAACGGTTGGTTGTGCCGCTGCGGTCGATTAGTATTTTTGCGGATCCATCGGTGAATTTTGCATTGCAATTTCAACCGATTGGCGAAGATGATGATGACGAAGAGGGGAACGATGATACCCCAACGGATGACACACCTAAGCCGCCCAAGCGGAAAAAGAAATCGGATGGTACCGATGCGCCAAAGACGGGCGAGGTTATTTCGCTGGATCAGTTCCGCAAGAAATAAACATTTCTAATGTTAAAAATCCCCGCTGTGCGGCGGGGATTTTGGATACGATTTAAAAAAGATCGTATTTGATGGCTTATTGCCCAGGAGCAGGTGCAGCGCCGTTATTTTGTTCTGGAGCCGCCGGTGCGGATACGACCGCCGTCGCCGTCGCCGCTGGGTCCTGCCCGCCAGGTGCGTTACGTGCCGCGCCAAAAGCCTGGCGCAGGGTTCCTACCTTTATCGATATTTCCATGTCATGAGGACAAAATTCTAGAATACCTCCTATAAGGGCATTTTTGTCTTCTGGGTTCAGGGTGGATACCCCGTTAATCCCGGCAATCAAGACGGAAATCTGATCTGTGAGTCCTTCGGCGACTAATTTTGAAACCACACCTTCGGTCCCCCTTTCTTCATCCCCCAGGATCAGCGCGCGGCACTGCGTCATATCAAGGCCCTCCAGCATCGCGGTGATCACTTTTGGTGATCCAGACAGTGCCGCAACATGCAGCGGCGTCTGTTTATCACGATCCTTTATGC
>CAZQLB010000040.1:8035-11897 GCA_964593915.1 uncultured Pseudobdellovibrionaceae bacterium | reverse complement strand
TTGTAGCGGACCAGGTGATTGACTTATTTGGCGGTTTGCGGCCGATGGCAGGCAAATTAGGCATTCCTGTGACAACAGTCCAGGGATGGAAAAAGCGGGGCGTTATCCCCGCGAACCGGTTGGATCATATTCGGTCTGTCGCGGCTGATTTGGGGCTGACGCTGGATGATATTTTAGTATATACTCAACCTCCAGTAGTATCTACGTCGATACAAGATGATGTTCCTGATCAGGCAGCTGAGTGGGGGACAGAGGGAGAAGAACGAGATAATGCTGAAAATGCAGATCTAAAAGAAAAGGGTTATATTGATGTTGCAACATCCGCTTCCACCACAGCCCCTTCCTCATCCGCGCCATCCGTTGGCGTGGATGCCGCTGGAACTTCAATTCATAATATGTCTTTTCAAAAACAAGAACCACACGGTTCCCCCCGTACCTCCGGGCGGCAAAGCGGGGTAAGGGCTCTTTGGTGGGCGCTGGCGATCCTTTCTCTTGCCGTTCTGATTGGGCTTGCTACTTTGGGCCCGGGCGCACTTCGCATCCGGGAACAAGACCAAAAACTGGAAACCCTGCAAACTGAACTATCACAAATTACCCAGCAGCTTACTGCACTTAAAAATCAAAATACGGTTCTGACAACATTACTGCCAAAAGATGTGGCTGAAAAAGTAGGCACGCTTCAGGCTCGTGCAAAGGAAATCGAACAAACAGTGGCTTCTTTGGGGACCCAGACAAAAGCATTGACCGAAGGGGTGATGGGGGCGTCAGCTGGAACTATTCAAAACCGGATCAGCGTGATTGAAGAGGGATTGAAAAAGCTAGCCTCTCAGGCAGGGGCGCCGCAGCTGTCTAAATTCCTGCTGCAGGTACAGCAGTGGCAAGCGTCAGCCGAAGGGTCAAAGATGTTTGGTGATCTGATGACCCGTTTTGATGCCGCGCTGGCTTCTTTGCCGGCGAATAGCAAGCAAACAGGGGAAGATTTGGCGCAAGTCGTGAAAAAAGATCCTGTTTTGTCAAAGAATATGGGCGATTTAACTCCCGAAGAGCTAGAAGCGGCAGGTATGTTGTTAACCCTGACGCAGCTGCGTCAAACACTAGCGCGAGATCATGCATCGTTCGATGGGGACCTGGCTATTTTACGTCGGTTCATGGGGAATGATAATCCAGAGCTGTTAAAGGCAATGGATCGTTTGACTCCCGTGGCAAAACAGGGGGTTTTAACACCAAATGGATTGTCGGTTGAATTCCGTAAGTTGACGGGGGATATTGTTGCGGCGTCTTTGTCCGGGGAGGATGTTGCGGTTACAGCGCGCCTGTCTGCAAAGATACATGATATTTTAAAAATCGAACGGAATGGTCAGCCTGTGACGGGGACCAGAACACAGCAGGCTATTGATCGCGCGCAGCAATTGCTGGACCGCGGGGATGTTGCTGGGGCGATCACCGAACTGCAGGCATTGGATGGTGCCGCCGCGCAAAAGGCCGCGCCGTTTGTTCAATCGGCTGAAAATACGCTTCTTTCTCAAAATGTTTTGGATGCGTTAACTCGGAATATGAGTGCGCAGTTATCACTGCAGCCATTTATGCAGCAAATGTCAAAAATGCCAGAAACACTCATTGATGTTCGGGCCTTGACCGAGGGGTTGGCACGTTCGCTTGGTGCACCAGCAGGAACACTTCCCATATCTCCTATTCCCCCGGCCAGATGATAAAAAAGTGGGGAAAAAGGGATGCTGAAATCAATCGCATATATCCTTCAGCTGGCGTTTTTGCTCGCTATCCTTGCTTTTTTAATGGCACAGCAAGGCCAGTTTGATATCACGATTGGCTCTTATCGGCTGCGTGGGGATATATCGGTTCTTTTGACTGGATCTTTTTTGATTGTGCTGATCGGCCTTTCCATCCATCGGTTTTGGATTGATCTTTTGCATTTTCCGCTTCATTTTCGCCGCTATAGACGCGATATCAGGCTTGAAAAAGGACACCGTGCGCTTACGCGTGCCTTATCCTCCCTTGCTGTTGGCGACATGCGAACCGCTCAAAATCAGGCCCGGCGCGCGCGTGATTTATTGCCGGAATTTGCGGCGCTGCCAACAATATTACTGGCGACAACAGCGCAGAAGCTTGGCGATGCCGATATCGCACAGTCTGCTCTTCAAAGCTTGATGTCAACGGATGCACGCGATTTGGGTGTGCGCGGATTGGTGCAGGCGGCGGCGCGAGCAGGGGATTATAATCGGGCTTTGGATATTGCCCGATCGGCATGGACCGCAACGCCCAGAATGTGGCCGCTGGCCCGCATTGTATATGATTTGGAATGCCAGACAGGACGATTTGATGACGCACATGCCCGTCATACATTACTGTATCGCCATGGGTTGATCGGTAAAGACGAAATGAAAGAGCATGATATTGTCCTTTGTACCGCGCGCGCGCAGCAGGAAATAGAAAATGGAAACCATAAACAGGCCTTGTCTCTTTTAAAACACGTCGAAGATCAAGATGTGGGGTTTGTGCCAGCTGCTTGCGCGCTGATTGACTTATATCGTGGATATGGGCGCACATCACGTGCAATGAAAACATTGCATCGGGCGTTTAAAAAAATGCCCCACCCGGATTTGCTTGAACGTCATGAACAAATGGCGCCGCAATTTAAAGATGTCCGTAAACGGATGCGATATCATGAACGGTTTTTTACCCTGGCCCCTGAAAGTATTCCCGCGCGCCTTTTAATGGCCCGTATATGTATGCAAGAACAGATGACAGGTGAGGCCCGCGCACACCTGGAACATGCCTTAACAATCAATGCGTGCCAATCTGTTTACCGTGCACTCGCACATCTTGCGGATAGGCAGGGTGATCCCGATTCGGTGCGCCGTTATATGGATGATGCCCTGCATGCTTTTCCGGATGATGGATGGTACTGTGCTGTAACACATTGTCTATATCCGAAATGGGTGCCTTTAAATACAGAATCTCATTTGTTCGCAACGGTAAAGTGGGGGGTTCCGGGCGCAATGCCCATACAGATACAAAAAAGCCAGGCAGAACAAATTCTACCTGGCCGATAATACTTAATCATTGAAATACAGACGTCATCCTTCTATGCCGCAATGGCGTGGTTATACTGTTCATCCTGAACAGTTTGGCCGCTTGCTGCAAACGCAAAAGCGGAAGCAGACGATGAAGAAGATGAAACAGGCACAGGTCCAGTCGATGTTCCGTTAACAAAATCATCAATTGCTTGTGTCAGCGGTGTAGGCGTATCAATAACAGAGGGCGATGTATTGTCATTTGTATTATGAACTGTAATAGTGCTGGTTGTATGATCACCATCGGCATCCGTGACCGTATAGGTGAACGTATCTGTCCCCGTTCCGGTAGCATATCGTTCGGTGCCAACGTTCAGCAATGTCCATGTATATTGATTGTTTGGATCCTTTGCAAAAACTTCAACCTTTGTAATATCGCTATTCCCAAAACTTGTATCATTTAAAATATAGTGTACAACACCAACATATTGACCCTGGATTCCATTTGTTAAAGCAATGGTCACAGGCGTATTTGGGTTTGCAGCTGTATAAACGCGGGCCATAATATCTGTTGCGGCTTGGTCGAACAAATCAAACCCACCGAATGTTAAGGTAACGCGGTCAGCTGGTGCATCCAGTGCGATGCGGAATCCTTCGGATGGGCCACTGGCAAAATTGCTGCCGTGTCCGGCAATGCCGATTCCCTTGTCACCCCAGAACCATTCTTGTACCCATGTCAGATCTGAAAGCGTGGATCCATTGGCCGGATTGATTGCGGTGATTGTAATACCGTTTTTCGAAAGGACGGGATTATTACTGCTGCCAATGAC
>CAZQLB010000040.1:0-8025 GCA_964593915.1 uncultured Pseudobdellovibrionaceae bacterium | reverse complement strand
CAGCTGGATTTAAACACGCCAAAAGCGCATATCCAGAAGCGCCTGTCGGGGTGTATGTATAATCCCCATCTCGTTCGATTGTTAAAGTCCCAAACGCACCATTGATAACGGTCTGACCCGTCGGAGACACTTCCGAAACCTGATTTCCATAGCAGATAAAGCTGACATACGGATTTTCAGTTGATTGGTCATTTGTTAAAACATTCCCTGTCACTGTTTGGCCATCCACGGTCGATGCTTGATCTGGCGCAGCGACGGGGGCATCATCAACAACATTGATGGTAATGGTACCTGTATCGCTATCCCCATCCACATCGGTGATTTGTACGCCAAATTTCAATGTAATGACATCATTTGGGTCTAGTGCATTTGCATGGTCAAGATTATCAAGAAGGGTGAAGACATAAGCGCCTGTTGATAACACTTTCAATGTGAAAATTGTAGCCGTATCTGTACGGCCAACATATGTATCTCCATCTAGGGTAACTGTAACCGATTTACCCCCGCTGGTTAAAAGGTTGTTCAGTTTGGACCCTGAACTGGTAAATGTGGATGTTCCTTGCGGGATAATGGTACCTGGTCCATCTGATCCAAAAGAGGATGTCAGTGTACGATTAACAACAATAGGTCCTAAATAGGTTTCGTCCACACTTTGGGTATCATCCCCAATGGTGGGCGCTCCATTTTCATGTGGGAAATTGATGATCACAGATTGCGATACGGATGCGGTATTGTTTGTAAAATCAAATTCGCTATCAGACAAACGTACTTCTGTTGCAACGCTTTTGACAGTGATGGTTGCATTGCCGCTGAAATGGTCTGGCGCAAAGACTTTTATACCCGAGAGATCCGAAGGATCAACCAGATAGCTTCCGTCTGCTTGGATTATTCCTTTATTTAAGGTAAATCCAGGTGGAATCGTAATATAAACAGCTGTAATTTCTTCGGATCCATCAATATCCGTTGCGGCTGTTTGAATATGAAGATCGGCACTGAAATTCTGGATCCCATCTGCCTGAACAGATAATGTGGGCTGATCTGCGACCGCATCAGTGATGATTTTGATATCCCCGGATAAAAGCGATGAGGATCCATCCGATATATCGGTGGCGATGGATGTGACGTGCAGTTTTAAAATATCAATATCTGCATCATGTGGGGGTGATAATGTAGGCCCGCCGGAAAAGGCAGTTCCCGCTGGCACTGTAATGGTCCATGTGCCAGTTGCCTGGTTGTATGTCCCGCCATTGGCTCCAACGGTCCATGTGTTGGGAATGCCTTCGATTTTAATGGTGGTGGCGACGCCGGCAGGTGCTGTTGTCGCAACATTCAATGTGACGCTGCCATCTTCGTACACACGGGCATCTTCCACCCGAAGGGTTGGATCTAAGGGTGTGGGTGTTGGCGGCGTAATCGGTTCGGATGCAACCGGGCGCGCACCATTGGCATCAAAGCGTGGAAGACTGTATAAAAGAGATGTCGGGCCAATGGGACCCAGTGGGTTTAATCCATTTAATCCCGCTGCATCAATACCGCTTGCGAATCCACCGCCACCGCGGCCCGCGGATACAGGCGCATTCCCGCCGCCAGCGGCTGGTTCGATATTAGATAACATCTTTGCAACATCTGTATCATGGGGGTGGGACTTTGCAATTTTTGCCTGTGGCTGGCCCGCGGCTGGTTCGACGTCTGGTGCAACCATTGCGGGTTTGGTTAATACCAGAGCCTCTGGCGTACAAGCCGCCCCGCCCAAATCCTGGGCGTTGATAACAGATCCGTCTGCAAGCGTCATTTGAGGGGGAAGATCACCCGACACAGCGGGAACGAAATCCCGCAGAATCATCAATCCGCCATTTTTGAAAGATAAGATAAGATTTTGGCCGTCGACTGTGCGGGTTGTATCCTGGGGGTCAAAGGCAAAGTGATATTTGCCGCCTGCCTCGATTGTGACTTCACGGGTTTGTCCCGCTCCCGGCATCCCGAGAACAACGATGCCATCTGGCGCTGCATTTGGATCCAGCGCCAAAAGTAAAGCATCCGGGGAAATATTAACAATGCGCGCCGATGTTGTGCCGTTTGCCGCCACCTCATCTTTCAAAAATTGAAAAATCGTATCTCGTCCGCATGTTTGCGCAGAATCAGCGAGTTCCTTGAAATTATTGATCAAAAGTGTGCTGTTGTTTGACAATTTCAGGGCCAATGATCCGTCTGGCTGAAGGGCCGCTGACGTAATCTCATTGGTTTTGAACAAAAATTGGGTATAAGCCCCGGGCTCCAGGCTTTGAGCGTTGGTTGTCCCCGCTGCCGGGCGCGCCACAAACGGCATATCGCCCGATTGACCTTTTTCAATAGATGTCATAAGTGCTTGTTGCTGTGCAGTCATATCCACTCCCCTTTACTTTTTTGCACGGCCATTGCCGCGCATGTTCTTTTTATGAATGGGGAAATTTACTCTTTTTTAAGACAAATAGCAAGGAAAAATGAATTATGTTAATAATTTTCTATATAAGAAGGGTGATTGACCTCTATTTTCCCAGTATGAGCCAAGATAAAGAAGATGAAGCATATAGGGATAACAGTCTTGCAACAATCGATAAAACCCTGTACAACAACAACTTAATATAACAACCTGTTTTGATAGGAGAATTACTATTCAGTCCAAACCACCATTTTCGGGTTCTTCCCGTCCTTCGTCTTCTGGCCCGCGTCCGATGGGACCGCGCCCCTCTGGCCCGCGTCCGGCCCCTCGCCCCCGTTTGAGCGGGTATAAAAAACCAGAACAAGATGATGGCGGTATGCGGATCAACGATCGAATTTCGGTTGATCGCATTCGGCTTATTGATGAAAGTGGTGAGATGCTGGGGATTTTTGCGACACGTGACGCACTGCGCCGTGCGGAAGAGGCGGGGTTGGATTTGGTTGAAATTTCACCCATGGCGGATCCGCCCGTGTGCAAAATAATGGACTACGGTAAGTTCAAATATGAACAGCAGAAAAAAGCGAACGAAGCCCGCAAAAAACAAAAAGTGGTCGAGGTCAAGGAACTGAAATTCCGTCCAGCTATTGGGGATCATGACTATAATGTGAAGATCAAGGCGGCACGCGGGTTTTTAGAAGACGGTGATAAGGTCAAGGTTACGATGCGTTTTCGGGGCCGCGAACTTGAAAACAAGGTTGTTGCTTTTGATCTCATGAACCGGATTAAATCGGACCTTGCTGATTTATCCAAGGTTGAGATGGAACCAAAATTTGAAGGCAAACAAATGATGATGGTGCTGGGTGCATCAGCTGAACCAAAAGCGGACGCAGCAAAATCATCTTCGCCTGACGCTTCCGCTGCTCCGCAAAAACCGGCTGAAGCAACGCAGGCAAGTCCAGAGGAAAAGTGATCGTGGCCCGAGAAGTTGAAGCAAAATTTCTCGGGATTGATCCAATTACTTTTAAATCTCTTTTGATCGATAACGGGTATCGTCAGGTGCAACCACGTTATTTAATGCGGCGCGTGACCCTTCATCGTATTAAAAACGGGATTAATGCGGCTCCTGGCGAATGGTATCGTATCCGAGAAGAGGGACCAGATCGGATTACGATGACATACAAAAAAACAATGCAAGATTCGATAGACGGGACAGAAGAAATAGAAGTGATGGTCAGCCATTTTGATGATGCTGTTCTTTTACTTGAAAAGGCTGGATTATCTCGGATTGCTTATCAGGAAACATATCGCGAGGTTTGGATTAAGGATAATATTGAAATCGTAATAGATGAGTGGCCAGGCTTAAGGCCGTTTGTTGAGATCGAAGGAGCAAACATATCATCCGTTACCAACGCTGCCACGGCACTTGGTTTTGATATGGCATCAGCAGTATTCGGTTCGGTTGGGAATGTATACAAGATAGAAATGGGTATAACGCCGGATGTGGTTAATGGATTACCGCGCATTACGTTTGATTCCCCTCTAATCAAAAGAACCGCATAGATTTTATGTTTAAAACAAAAAATGTGTCTGGGCATGGCTGCACAGACACATTTTTTTGTTACCCACCAACTGGACCTTACACTTTTACGCTATGCGGCGGGACCCATGCCAAACATGGGGTCATTTTTTTCCCGGCTATAACGATAAACTTTATCTTCATTCCCCTTTGCTGCCATGAATGGCGGCGGCGTATAGCGTGTAATGGCTTTGCCTGCAGCCGCTAAAAGATCACTGGCTAGGACGCGCGCCCCATGGACCTGTTTGCAAAACATATCAAAAACGCTATCCAGTGCACCTTTCCCAATTTCCATACCCATGATAACCCCGCGCACCAATGTGGCGTGCGTTGGAATTTTTTCATCCGTTTTGGCGAACGCCGCACTTAATCCATCGTCGGATAATTTACGGCGCAGACCTTTACCGCCGCTTCCGCCCTTGCTGCCTTTTGTATCGCCGGATCCTTTTTCTTCTTTTTTGCTGTTTTTGATTCCTTTGGCTTCATCCACATCAAAGTCAAAAAAAGTCTCGCTTTGAAATTGTAATGGATATTGTGCAAGATCTTTTGTGGTCATGGACTTACCGGATAAGCCGGCGCGCAGCTCGATTCGGATCTGGTTCGGGCTATGCCAATGTGTGACAACACTGTGGCTTTTAAATTGGCCAGGTTGCGGCAAGGCGCGGACAAGGCGCTTTCCCCAATACAGCATGGTGTCCTCAAGACCTAGTTTTTCAAGCAATTCAGCAATGTGAACCCGCATGTTGCACCTCTAAAGTTTTCTATAATGATTAAGGTTATCATGCCGATTAGACTTTAAAATTTGGTAAAATACGGAAAACTTTTTTAAAAAAGTGATGAGGGGATCGAAGTCACGAAAAAAAATTCCGCTTTTGATGGGTTTTCCTGTATAGTAAAGGGATTATAAAGAGGGGTAAAAAAACAGGCGGGCGGCATGAATCGGCAAAAAATTCAAATTTTGGTCATCTTATTTTGTACGGCAGTTGTTTCGGCTCCCTCTTTTGCGGCTGCTCAGGAACAAAAGGCGGGATGGTCCTTTTGGGGAACGGTTGGGCAAACAAATCAAAATAAATCAAATCAAGGGGCTTCGGTCCTATCTGCCCCTGCCATGATGAAAGCTTTTCGGGAGCGTATCGAGGCCCTTCGCCAGGAACGTAGAGCTGATTTTTCTTTAAAAATTAAGACAATGAATGAACGTCATTTGTCAGCCCAGGCCGCACAAATTCAAATTCAAAAGCAATATATTATGGAGGCGCAGCAGCAGGTAGCGGCAATTAAAATGCAACAAAAACAAAAAGAACAGGCGGCATCGCTTGGATCTTCTGCGCCAATTCTGCCCCCTGTTGGCGGGGTCGGTCTTGTGCCGTCTGTGCCAGCTGTCCCGAATGCAGCGGCGGCTACACCTGTGATTAAGCCTTATATTCCTAAAACAGCGCCTGTTCAGCAATGGCAAAAACAGCAGGATCAACAAAAAGAGGCCGAAAAATGGCGGGCTATTCGTGTGACACCTTCATCTATTTTGGCAAAACCCATGCCGGAATCTGGAGCGAACGGCGCGCCTTGATAAAGAATAATGAGGGGTTATTTTCAATAAAATTATTTAAAATTTAAATATTTTCTGTTAGAGTATAAAGAAGGTCGTCATGGGCAAAACACTGAACGACAGGGTGATGTGAAATGAAAATATATATATTTATCAATAAAATAGCTGTATTTTTGGGTGTTATTGCCATTTCATTTTCATTGAACATGCAGGCACATGCCGCCATAGATTTATTGGCTATCAGCGGTATTAAACCGGCCACGAACAAATCACCCTCAACTTCGATTTTGGCACTGGGGGCAAAGGCGGCGGAAGATCCGTCGAAGGCAATGGCAACCTTTCGTGACCGTATTGCAGGGAGAAATATGGCGTCCGGGATCTCATTAAATGATACGATTAAAGGGGCTGCCGATGTCGCAGTAAAGCGTAGCTCTCAGCAGATAGGTATTCAGCAAGGATATATTGCGCAATCACAGCAAGCCGTGGGTGCCGCACAAGGTTTTTGGAAAGCGAAGATAGAATCTGCAGGATCGGGTGGCGGTGGTCTTTTGGGAGGCATTGGCGACGGGTTTGATTTTGGTAATTTTGAAAACTTTGGGGGGCTGCCGGGTGATTTAAGTTTAGATAGCGTTACAGAATATGCCCAAAATGCGGCGTCCGGTTACATCGGTCAAAAAGTGAACGAAATGACATCGAATGCAACTTCCCAAATGAACGGCGTGATTGGTCAAGCAAACGGATATATCGGCCAGGCAACAGGGGCTGGGCAATCCCTTGTTTCACAAGGGCAATCCATTTTATCAACCGGGCAAAAGGTATATTCAACTGGTACAGAAATTTACGATAAGGCACCATCGTTTGGAAGCTCGTCTGGTTGGCTTGATATCAATACTTAAAAGCAGGATTTTATGAAAGATAACAAATAAGGGTGACGTATTGTCACCCTTTTTCTTTCGGATCCGCGTGATTTTAGGGTAGGCAATCTGGATGATGCGCGATATGATCGGGCATAAATTTCTAATTCTGTTCCGATTGATTGATGAGTGACGTATCTAAACCCCGTATTCTGATTTTAACCCGTGTTTATCCCCCCGTGCGGGCGAGTTCCGGCCGTGTGGCGCGGGAGCTGGCGCGCGCTTTGGCCCGGGCTGATTTTCAGGTTCGTGTGATTGTAACCGATCAGGCAGCATTGAGCGACATGGATGGTCTGGTGGATTTGCGCCGGATTGCTTGTACAGCTGAACGTATATCTGTGCTTGGGGGGCTATATATGGTAATGCGGCTTTTCTGGGCGGGACTTTTTGCCCCGCGTGCAGATGTCTTGATTACTTTGAGTGATCCGCCCTTGCTGGGGATTGCGGGCTTTTTTGTTTCGAAAATACGGCGTATGCGTCATATTCATTGGGTTCAAGATGTTTATCCAGATCTTTTGCCGGTCGCGGGGGTTAAAATGCCGCCAGAACTTTATACCATCTTGTATCGGCTTTCACGCATCGCGATGAATAGGGCGGACCGGGTGGTGGTTACGGGCCGATGCATGAAATCATATCTTGAAACACATGGGGTGAAATCAGATCGGTTAACGTATATCCCCGCGTGGCCAGAACGGGCCATGTCCATTCATCAACAGTCTATGAATGGTGGGGCGGCTACGGATGAACAGGACGATCGGTTACCGTCCCCTACTATTTTAGACGACGTGCCAAAATTCAGGGTTTTGCATGTGGGGACGGTTGGTTTCGGCCATCCGGTGGCCACCATTCTTGATGCGGCAACGATTCTGGAGAGTATGCACCCGGAAATTGAGTTTATTTTTATTGGGAACCGGGCGGCGCAGACCCAGATTATGGGCGAGAAAACCCGACGCGGCTTGTCAAATATCCGTATATTACCGTTCCAGCCCCAATCCCGTCTGCGGGATATTATGGAGAGCGGTGATATTCATATTTTAAGTATGGCGCACGAAGCGGCGGAATTAATGGCACCGGCCAAGCTGTATGCTGCCCTGGCGGCGGCGCGGCCTTGCGTACTGGTCGGTCCGGATGAGGGTGATGCGGCCCAGATTATTCGTGATTTCGGGGCGGGCAGTGTGGTGCCTCAAGGGGCTGCGCAGGCTCTGGCACAGGTTATTATCGATTACCGTTTACAAGAAAAGCTGTGGTTTTCTGCACATGATGGCGCGATGAAGGCGGCGGCGGCGTATCCGGCAGAAGATCTTTTGCGGGATTGGTCCGTTCTTATTCAGAATGTGATGAACGAAAAAACTCAATAAATATGGGCTTTTTTTTATAGAGAAGAACTTTTTTACCTTTTTTAAAAAAAGATGCTTGACGGGTCTGATAAACTCACCTATAAGCTCCGGACCTGCAGCGATGAGCGGCAGGGAAAGCCGGAGAAAAAAGAAATAAAAATTTGATTTTTTCTCTTGACGATAGCGACGAAAGACTTTAGTATCGCGCAATCGTTTACAAATCGGTAACGACGACG
>CAZQLB010000039.1:8261-12090 GCA_964593915.1 uncultured Pseudobdellovibrionaceae bacterium | reverse complement strand
AATAACACGGGAACATGTGTTCGATCGCTTGCACCAAGAACTTCCCTATAACATCATGGTGGATACAACAAAGGTGGAGGACAACGAAGATGGATCCATCACCATTCATCAAGATATCCTGGTTATGCGCGAACAACACAAAGCCATGGTAATTGGAAAAGGAGCAACAACCCTGAAACAAATTGGGGCAGCGGCACGGCACGATCTGGAACACATGTACGACACACGCATCCACCTGTTTCTAAATGTGCGCGTCGAGGAAAATTGGGCAACAAAAGAATCATTTTTGATGCGCAGCGGGCTTATGCGATTCTAGATTTCACTTTCGTTGTGGATAAACACCCGAAGGCCCCATCAAGACTCTCGCCATGACTCGAAACTTCTGATACCTACATCCTTATCACCTGATTACGTTCTGGATTTTAAACCTTTATAAACACAGAACGTAATGTAAAAAAGGCTATGGGGAGGATAACCGTGAGCTGGACGGATGAACGCATTACACTTCTCAAAAAATTGTGGGCAGAGGGGCGCACCGCCGCCGAAATTGCACGCGCAATGGGATCCGAAATAACCCGTAACGCGGTTATCGGAAAGGCGCACCGCCTGAAATTAGCGGCACGCAACTCTCCTATTTCCGGCGCAATCGCAAAATCCGCGCCAAAGGCAAAAAAACCGGCCAATACCCAAAAAACAGATCGTCCGGTCACACGCATCGGCCCTCGTGGATCCAATAACGTCCCATCGCTGGAAAGCATTGAAATCAAAGGGGTAAAAATGATCGACCTCAAGGAACGGATGTGCCGTTTTCCGATTGGCGATCCAGGATCACCTGATTTCAAATTCTGTGGATGTACAGCTGTCCCAGGGCTTCCCTATTGCGATGGCCATTCCCGTATTGCCTACCAAATGAATAAACGAAGCAAACTGGTCTCATTCCAAGAATCAACAACCGAAGAAGCGGATGAAGAGTCGATCAAGGCTGCATTTCGGTAACATAAAAATCCCGGCCAAAAGCCGGGATAACAACGCTTATAACTGTTTGATAAATGAAATAAACGGTAAGCGAGAATAAAACCTGATAAGAACCCGGCACGCAGCGTATATTTAGGTACATGGGCACCAGAAAGTCGCATACAGACGTAAGGTAAGTAGCTCCGCCCCTTTCATTTTGCATATCGCCATCCGGGGTAGAAATATATAATCTTTTAAAAACAATGAGTTATTGCCGTGTTAACCGATGCTGCAATTCTGCGCACACGGCCTCGTACTCCGTTTGGATAGAATGCAAAAATCCCGCTTGCAGGGCCGGCGCCGCACTATACCCAACCTCCCCCGCCTGACAGGCTTTTGACAATGCCTGAGCCCCGAGATTAGCCGCAGACCCTTTGAGCTTATGACACATTGCTTTGAACTCAGCCGCATTTCCCTGTTCAAAAGCCGTTGAAATGGCCTGCAGTGTTTCAGCCCCATACATAATAAACATATTAATTAATTCAAATTCTTGTACAGGGTCATTATCGGTAAACAATGAAAAATGATCCCAATCAATAATCAACTGAATAGTTTCCTCTGGATCCTCTATTCTGACATCGGACGCCGCAACCACAACGTCCCGCCCCTCTATAACAGGCAAAAGCCACTGCCCTATAACCGATGATAGTTTATCCATTTCAATAGGTTTTGTAACATAATCATTCATACCCGATTCAAGACACTTTTCACGAGCGCCTTTCATCGCATCGGCCGTAACCGCGACAATAGATGTTTGTTTATTTAAACTATCGGTCAGTGAACGAATATGCCGCGCTGTATCAAACCCATCCATCTCAGGCATTTGACAATCCATAAAAATAAGGTGATATGGATGAGATGTTGCCCGTTCAATTGCCTGAGCCCCACTTGTTGCTTCATCAACGATACCAACCCCTAATTTCTTGAGGGCTTTGCTCATAAAAAGAAGATTGACAGGATGATCATCCACAACCAAAACCCGCGCCCGTGTATAGGGGGAGATTTGTTTTTCTGCCTCTTTCTTCATCTCATCCGATAAAATAGATGCAGGCGGGTCTATAGAAGCGATGTCCGCAATATGAAGAGGTAATGTAACAAAAAACGTCGTCCCTTGTCCCACCGCACTTTCAAGCCAAATACGGCCATTCATCATCATGACCAGTTCTTTTGTGATCGCAAGCCCTAAGCCAGTGCCCCCATACTTACGGGTTGTTGACACATCTGCTTGAGTAAATTTTGAAAAAATCATTTCATGCTTATCGGGGGGAATGCCAATCCCTGTATCCTTGATACGAATGAAGATTCGTTCTTCTCCTCGATCTAAACGTTTATCAACATGGACATCAACATAGCCTTTCTCAGTAAATTTGACGGCGTTACCGATCAAATTATTCACAATTTGCTGAATACGGCCTGGATCCCCCATAAGCCATACAGGAACATCGGACGCCATCGTATACCGAATTTCAACTCCTTTTTGAGAAGCCGACGGCTGAAACAAAGCACAATCGGCTGCAATAATTTTATGCAAGTCAAAAGCAATATTTTCAAGCTGAAGTTCACCCGCTTCAATTTTAGAGATATCAAGCAGGTCATTCAAAAGGGATAAAAGCCCACGGCTAGATCCCAACGTAGATTGAACAAGTTCCCGCTGTTCCCCATTCAGCTGTGTGCCGGACATCAATTCCATCAAACCAATAATCCCATTCATAGGGGTCCGCAGTTCATGGCTGACGTTTGCAAGAAACTCAGTTTTGGCACGGTTCGCTGCCTCTGCCTGGCGACGCAAGACCTCTGCTTGTTCCAAATAATTTTCAAGTTCCAGTGTCGTTGCTTCGGCGCGCAAGTTTGCCATACGAATATCTCGGATTGTTCGTTCCTGTTCGGTCACATCCCGGCAAATTACCATCAGCCCTGGATTTCCATCAGATGTTGTAAAAGAATAGGAATCAGCACGGATCCAGCTGCGCCCAATCCCGGGCCGGAAACGTTCAATCAAGGTGGTCGCCGTCCCTCCTGCCGCCGTAAGGGCCTGGTCCTCCATGTTCTGCAAGACCTTTAATTCCATATCCCCCAGCATCGAAACAACAGTCACATGACTGCGTAAATCATCAAACGTCTTTCCAATAAGCCCGCTGCGGCTATAAACCCCCATCATATCCATAAAGGTTCGATTAGCCCCTTGTATAATCCCCTCGTCATCTTTCCAATAAACGCCATATGGCAAAACGTCTAAAATCACATCAAATGGCAAACGCGATGTTATAGTCATGAAAAAGAAGCCCCCAATATTGACAACAATAATACCTTTTCAAAAGGATAACATAAGATAAAAACCCCTGTACACCTAATCCCTATGATAAATACTGGAGTAACCTATTACGATGAAAAGGCTTGGTGATATATCCAACTGCACCATCAGCCAACGTTGTTGCAAGCGTATCAAAGTCATCCGTATGGGTAAACATAACAACCCGGGCGGCCGGATCATGCGCAACAATCTCGTTTAACACATCTGTCCCACGACGATCAGGAAGTCCAATATCCAAAAACACAACATCAGGAGCATAAGTTTTATATAAATCAAGGGCTTTTCCGGCCGTTGACGCTGTCACCATTTCACATTCATGCCGCAAAGCATTACGTACAAGCCACCGGGTAACAGGGTCATCTTCAACCAAAAGGACACGTTTTTGTTTATCTAAATGAGCCGGTGTATCCGGACTCCGATTATAAAAGAGGGGGCCCGAACAGGACCATGTGGGGGACATGGGGGTGTCCTGTTCGAGCCAGTGCGTAATCATGGGCAAAAGTT
>CAZQLB010000039.1:0-8251 GCA_964593915.1 uncultured Pseudobdellovibrionaceae bacterium | reverse complement strand
CGCAAAAAGGAAAAAAGCTGATAAACAGGCATAATATCTACATTGGATTGAACCCATTCAGATGCCTGAAGACCTGCTTCCATTATTTCTGATTTTGTTACCTTGTGACAAACAACCAAAATACCATAAACATGGGGCTGACATATAAACCCATCTGCACTATTCAACGTTGCCGATAATATATCCGCGACTGTACGACTTATTTCATGTACATCATCTCCTATACGGTGTGGAAACGTCATATAAAGCGCATACCAACCTTTAAAACTTTTTGGATCACGATAAAGCCCTTCGTATACGGCTCTTAATTTCTCGTCTATATGCGATACTTTATCCAGCATGAGTGGTCTCCCATTTTTGACGTTTTTGATGAAAATGCGGTGATTTAGATATATAGTCTTTAAGCTTATCAAGGGTGAATGGCTTTCCCACAAACCCTTTCGCCCCACCTGTAACGGCGCCCATCACATTATCTTTATTCCCATTCCCCGATAACATGACCACAAAGGCATTCGGGTCAATTGATAAAATCTCTTTTAAGATTTCAAGTCCAGAAAGACCAGGTAAATTAATATCCAGGAACAAAATATCTGGCGCATATTTGATATAAGCATTCAATCCATCACGCGCATTAGAAGCAACGTTAAAATCGTATTCCGTCCTGAGCGCATTCCCAACCAAATGTAATGAAAAAACATCGTCTTCAATCATCAGAACACCAGGGCGCTTGCGTTCCATACGACGAGAGGAAATGCTAGAAATCAAACCTGCACCGATAACAATATCGACTTCGACCTTTTTCTGCATGGCGGTATGTTCCACCAAACGCCGCTGATTTTCTTCTTCAATTTTGGAAAGAGCCTTATGACGCTGTTCGTTAATCTTCTGCTGAACAATTTCCTGAAGATCGGGTGCCTCTTGCGGTAATTCAAAAAGACGTGCCAGCCCTTCTTCTTCCAGGGCTGGCACGAGATCCTTGGGCAGATCCCCAAGCACACGAAGAACCATTTTTTGCGTAAGCGCACGCGAAATAATAAATACGTCACCATCCGCACAGGAATAGGTCATCGCCTCGAGCCCATCCAGCGCAGCAACAAGAACCGGAAATAAACGTGCCTGCCAATCTTGAGGTTTCGAGGCCAACACACCAAATTTTAAATATAATGCCCGCAACGGTAAATTCACCTTTCGGCAGACATTAATGGTCTCAAGAAGAGTATCTTCTACATTCTCCGTAATCACTGCTTTACTCATGTGGCAACACGCCTCCCCCGTATTTATGTCAATGCAAGGCCCGTGCCAACGGCAAGGAAATAGGAATATTATCTTTATCTTTTTGAAAGAAGGTTTGTGGGCCAGAAAAACCCATATGCAGTTCCTATATAAAGGAATCCCTAAAAAAAGGGGGACATCCCCAACACCAAAAGAATTCGGCAAAAGGCCAAAGTTCACTCTTGAAAAAAGGCGATAAAATGGCTACGGTGCCCGAACATTTTATATACAAGAGATGTGGCCCCGTTCACCGTCAGGCAAACAACCTGGATAAAGACGAAGCCCTGTCTTTGACAAAAATATAAAATAAGGAGCTGTGGCCGAGTGGTCGAAGGCGCACGCCTGGAAAGTGTGTATAGGTCAAAAGCCTATCGTGGGTTCGAATCCCACCGGCTCCGCCATTATTCTAAAAACCGACCCTATATCTTTTTGAGGGTCGTCGGGAAAAGCCCAATTCCCGCAACATGTTCGGGACAAACCTCCTGACAAGGCTGCGGACGATGCGGGCGATTTTCAGCCCGTTTTTCTCTCTACGGGCATTTTCTCTCTGAAACCTCCGTACCGATTGCTTTCATGTTCACAGCTTTCAGTCATGAGATTTCAATGATTTAGGCGGCAGCGGTTTTTCGTGCTTTGCCTGCCAGAGTTAACTTGTCGCCGCCCCGTATAATGAATTTGGTTTTGTAAGCCGTGTCATCATTTACCCATTCAATCGGGTCGTTGTCGAAAAGCTGAAACAACTGCTGGAGATTGGCAGAAACTTCCTGCTTGGTCTTTTTGACTTTTTCGATATCGTCGACCGACATATTGCCGTTAGCAATCGCCAGGAGTTTCAGGAAACTCCATGATTTCTTCGGCTTCTTCGTGCGCTTATCACGCATCTGGAAATCCTCGGCACTATATTGCTTATGACCTTGGTTCTTGCAGGACACCGTGACCATCTCGTCGGCAGTAAATTCAATAACGATGTCACCCCATGTTGCGCCTGCAGGCGTTGAAAAGCGCGTCTCTCCAGGCGCACCATCAATATGTTTGATCCAACCAGCAGAAATTTCGGCCAGCATGTTGGCGGCCATTCCCCTGACCTGAATAGAGTTATTGGTAAATTCAATCAGGTCTTCGTAGGCGAACACTTTGCACCCATTTCGAAGAGCGACATCTTGGACAGATTGCGTTACGGCGGACGTGGACGGCAAAAGGACAAAGAACGGGTTTTTATACCTGGCGGCGAGCTGACCAATCGCACGCTCGATTCTGCTTGCCTGCGCGTCAAACAAAGTTGCTACGGGAAAACGGTAACTGGCGGAAGGATTGTAATCCCCGATCTGCCAACACGCCGGAATGCCGTCGATGGTTGCGTGGCTTGTTGCACTGATACCGAATGCCTTCCCAAGGCCAGAAAAAATAGCCGTGGTGTCGGGGTAGTGAACGATCAGATCTTTCTTTTGCAACGACCGCTTATCACAGCCGGAAGCGCAGACGCCGACATAGGTGCCGTCGCTATGCTTCACCACGTCCATGTAGCCGCCACACCTGCCGGAGCAAGGATGCGTCTCTGCAAGATCGTTCGTCGGCTTCAGCAGCTTGTCGGGAAACCCCGTCCAATCTGCCTTTACGCCGCGCGCACCGAGAAGTTGGCTTAACTTATGCCACGGCTGCTTCTGCAACATACGCCACCACCTCATCAGTATCTTCGTCAGTTACCACATCTTGTGGCTTGATAAAACCACGCGCCTTCATCCATTGCTCAATGATATGCGCATCTTCTTTCCGATCGAAGCTGGCGATATTTGGCGTCTTAATTTTCACTGTGCGCGGTTTTGAGCTGCTATCGAACTTCACCTGAAAGCTGGCCGCGACCAAAGTTCCGTAATCGGGGAAATTACGCTTACGACCTTCCAAAGATTTGAAGATGTCTTTGGAACGCAAGATCGTGCGGTCATTGTACGGCCCACGAAACAACAACTGCACCTCTGTCAGACGCACCTCTGCAAGGCCGTCAATATCGAGGCAGCTCAAGGAATTTACCCCATCGTCGAGCAGCGGCTGCAGGGTAAATTTGTCCTCGTTGGGGAAGTATTCCGTATCGTTGAAAAACACCTGCCCGAAAGCCGAGAGATACATCGCCCGTTCTTTCTTGCCGCCAGACTTGTTAAAGATTTGAAGCTCGTTGGAATCAATGTCGTAAATGACAACATCGTGAAATTCAGGACGGTAGAACACGCTGCCTGTTTCGCCATCTTCGATTTTGCCTTCGCGCTTGAACGGCATGCCGTGGCGCACGAGGAAATATACTTTATTCTCATCATCCATATCGAATGACAAAACCTTGCAGCCCTTGCCACGTTTATTCTGCTCGAACCACACGTCCATGAGGCTTTCGAGGTGAGAAATATTGCCGCTAGAAAGGTTCGGTTTTTTACCCTTGCCCTTTTCAGACTGGAAGCTGTTGAAGCTCTTCGGCTTCATCATCAGTGCCTCGGCGTGTGATTTTTTGATCAACTCTGGATCTTTCAGCCACAGCAATACGGCAAGGTCAGCGGGTGTGGAATCGGCAGGAACAGTGATGTTTCCGGTCTTCGCCATCTCCAGCAACTCGTCGTACATTTCGTCGTCAGCGACCTCGTGAACAAAAAAGAGAGCATCCACCATGTCTGGCGGTATGCCCTCGGTCGGTTGCATCAGAATCCGGCAGAGCAGATCGTAATCGATCTGTGCGCTGCCGTTTACTTTTGGCTTGAACCCGCGTCCTTCCAAATAAGATGTGTGCGGGGACAAGAATTGCAGAAGATTCTCATCCTTGATCTTCTTCAGAATATCCGGTTGTGCAAATTTATTAAGGGAATATGTCGCCATCCTGTTGCTCCTTTGCCTGATTGATAGGATCGGCTCTGGAACAAACGCTGACGACCCTTCCCACAATCGAGAAGTCATCGTCATGGCTGATGATGATTGGTTTCAGTTTTTTGTTTTCGGGCCTCAGTTCGATTTTTTCATCTGCTATAAACAACCGCTTTACGGTCGCTTCCCCGTCGCGCATGGCAACGACAATGTCGCCAGACTCGGCAAGCTGTTGTTGACGCACGACAACATAGTCGCCGTCATTAATATCCACATCGATCATGCTATCGCCGCACACTTGAAGCGCGAAGCAATTACCGCGCGCAATCATGGCATCGACCATGATTTCACCAACTTTATTTTCGATGGCCAGTATCGGCGCACCAGCAGCAACGCGGCCCACGATCGGAACATTGACCATCTGACGCGTGCGCGGCATGAAATCTTTCACAACCGTCATTGTGCGCGCCTTGCGCGGTTCGCGCTGAATATATCCTTTTTCTTCCAAACGCCCCAACAGCTCGTGTGCGCTGGGCGGCTGGATCGAAAGAATGGCAGCAAGTTCCTGCACAGTTGGAGCGACACCGCGCCGATCTTTGAACGCACTGATAGTACGCAACATCGTCTCTTGCGCGGGTGTCAGATTTCCGGTGCTTGGTAGTTTTTTTAGCGCTCTCATTTTTTCGGCTTCTCGGTTCTCACGCCTTTGAATTTTCCGCCGTCCGATTTCACATCCATAAAACGGCCCGTGTCATCGTTGCGTTTGGTGTAATGCCCCGTTTTGGTGTTCAGAACTTGAGAACGATCACGCACCGCGCCGTTGCGGTGGCCATCGCCTTTTGGCGGATTTGTTGCCATGCGAATCTCCTTATGATGAGCCTTATATTTATTAGGTTTGATTATCTTATTTCAAGGAAATTCGCTGTCAATACCGTACTTATCCAGACACTTCCCCTACACATTCGGTAAGTAATAGCGCATGGAACAGTACGGAGGTGAATATGAATAGATTGGATCCAAACCTGATGACCGCAGACGAACGTATGAGCGAAGTCGGCCTTATCCTTAGCCGTGGCATCGCACGACGCCTGCAAAAGCTGAAACCCGCTGACAAGAGAGACTATTCACTGGACTTCAGAGAGCCAGGAAGCATTCATGGGCAAGACCAGAAAGAGGAAAATAGTCAATGCAAAACAACACGTTAGCAAGAGTCGCCGCCCTGCCGGAAATGCCGATGGGTGAACTGGCAATCATGTGGGAAGAGCTTTTTCAGGCCAAGCCGCCGAAATACAACAAACCCTATCTGGTCAAACGGTTGGCTTATCGCCTGCAAGAAATCGCCCACAACGTGGACAGCAGTATTATCGAAAAACGACTTGAGCAATACGCCAAGGAAAGTCTTTCAGAAAATTTACGCAAGCCGCGCGGCAAAGGCGTCCACATGCCCGTCGCGGGTACCAAGCTCGTGCGCGTGCATCACGGCATCGAACATCGCGTTACCGTCCTTGACCACGGATTTGAATACAACGGCATGCGTTACAAGAGCCTATCCCAAATCGCGCGTGAAATCACAGGAACAAATTGGTCAGGCCCTGTCTTCTTCGGCCTGATACGCAACAAAAGAAATAAAGAGGACAAAGAATGACGGAACAAAAGAAAAGAATTCGCTGCGCGATTTATACGCGCAAATCCACCGAAGAAGGTCTTGACATGGAGTTCAACAGTCTCGACGCACAGCGCGAGGCCGGAGAATCCTACATCAACGCGCAACGTCACGAAGGCTGGACGTTGGTGCCGGAATACTACGACGATGGCGGCTTTTCCGGCGGATCCATGGATCGTCCAGCACTGAAAAAACTTATACGCGACATTGAAAATGGCCTGATCGACGTGGTTGTGGTTTATAAAGTCGACCGCCTGTCGCGCGCGCTCTCCGATTTTGCCAAGCTGATCGATCTTTTCGACAAACACAGTGTCAGCTTCGTCTCTGTTACCCAACAATTTAATACCACCACCTCCATGGGGCGGCTGACACTCAACATCCTGCTGTCTTTCGCGCAATTCGAGCGTGAGGTCATCGGCGAACGCATCCGCGACAAAATTTCTGCGACGAAACGCAAAGGCATATGGATCGGCGGGATCAAGCCGCTTGGCTACGATACAAAAGAGAAAAAATTAGTAATCGATGAGAAAGAAGCGCATCTCGTCCGTTTGATCTTTGAACGCTTTGTCATTTTGAAGTCGATGACGCTGCTGGCAAAAGAACTGCGCGATCAAGGCTATCGAACAAAAAGCTGGGTCAGCAAAAATGGGAAACAACGTGGTGGACGTCCGATTACCAAAGGCTTTCTTTACAAAGCCCTTTATAATCGCACTTATCTCGGTGAAATCAATCACAAGGGAAATACCTACCCAGGTCAGCACCAGCCGATCATTGACTTCGCGCTCTGGGAAAGAGTGCATTCAACGCTCAAAGAAAGTCCCCGCAAACGGGCCGTGCGAACGCGCGGTCTTTCGACGGCGTTGCTGCAGGGACTGGCCGTATGCGGCGGTTGTCAATCCGTGCTTACGCCGACCCATTCAAAAAAGCCGAACGGCAGGCTGTATCGGTACTATAAAGCAAGCGCTCATCTGAAGAACGAGATCGAAGATTGCCCGATCGGCGCAGTACCCGCCGGAGAGCTGGAGAACATTGTCCTTAATCAAATGCGTCTTGCGCTCTGCACACCAGAGATGATGGTGCGGGTCTGGCGCGAGGCCATCAAGGATGACCACAAAATATCAGAACAGGACGTGCGATCGTCACTCCAAAACCTAAACCTTGTTTGGGATGAATTGTTTCCGACTGAACAAGCGCGGCTCTTAAAGTTGTTGATTGATAAAATCATCGTCAACAACGACCGCATCGATATTCGCATCCACGCCGAAGGTCTGAACAGTCTGGTACGCGATATTCAGTATGTTCAACAACATAAGGAGGCCGCATGAATAAGGCCATGATTTCTCTCGACGGCAATATCATCAATATCTGCGTCCCCGTGAACTTCACCAGAAAATTCGGTCGGCGTTATATGATCGTGCCGCCGACCGAGGGCGAGATCCCCTTCATCAACCCCTCACGCAAAGATGATAAAATGCTGAAAGCACTGGCGCGCGCCCATAAATGGAGCCAATGGCTGGAAACAGGCAAGGTCAAAAATATCGATCAGCTGGCCGTCGAAAATGAAATCAACCCATCCTATGTTTCGCGCATCATCCGGCTGAACCTTCTTGCGCCCAATATTAAGGAAATGATTTTAGACGGCACACAGCCCAAGAGCATGAAATTGACCGAGCTTCTCCAGCCTTTCCCTGACGATTGGGAAGCCCAAAACCGCCACTTTGGCTTGACCGCCTGATAGGGTCGCCACTATCTCCGGTGAAAATTCACCGGACACCCTGAAAAAAAAATCAAAAAATTTTTCATCCCCAAAGCCGCCGTCACAGGCGGCTTTTTACTTTTGATGCGGGCTGAAAAAGCCCGTCGACCCAGCCTGCCAGTGAGTTTTCGCCAGTCCCTTTGTCCGGCCCATGCGTGGCCGCCAACGCAAAGCAAAGGCGAAAACAATGAGCAAAAGCCAAAACCGTTACAACGGCATCGATCCGTATGTCGTTTCCCAAGTCCGTTACCACTCCCGTCAAATGCTCCGGCACCACACCATGGCCGGAATGGAGATCGAGGATATCGAGCAGGAATTGATGCTCGACTATCTCTCGCGGATCCAAGCCTTCGATCCCGAAAAATCCTGCCGCAACACCTTCGTCGACCGCATCCTGCGCCATAAATGCGCAGCGATGATCAAGGCCGCGAAAGCCGAGAAGCGCAACAACGGCTTCCAAGCCATGTCGCTGGATTCCTGGCTGGAAGACGGCGAACGCGAGGACGTTCCGGAATCCATGGGTATCTGGGGCGGGCAGAACGGCCACGCGCGGCAAACCGAGCTGGTCATTGACGTGACCGACGCGATCCGCGCTTTGCCGGAAGCCGCGCGCTTTTACTGCGCGATGCTGATGCAGGACTTGCCGATCCGCACGCTCTGCAAAATCCACGACCGTCATCCGTCCACGGTTTACGAAACCATGGGCCGGATCCGGCGCG
>CAZQLB010000038.1:0-12273 GCA_964593915.1 uncultured Pseudobdellovibrionaceae bacterium | reverse complement strand
CATCACTTAATCCCCGATGGCGGATACCGCCCATCGGGGATTAAGTGATGTGATCGAATTTCCGATCATGGACGAAAATGGGGAACAGCGCGTTTTTCGGGTCACGGCCAAGCCGGTTGAAGATTATCCAGGGTATTTGCATTGGCTCCTCCAGGATGTGACCGCTCAATATTTACAAGATAGAGATGTGGCAGAAGAACGTGAAAAGTTGATCGACTTCACGGACAATGCGCCGGTTGGATTCTTTTCGGTGAACGAGGACGGACGATTTGTTTTTGTAAACGCAACCTTTGCCAGATGGCTTTCCGAAGACATGAATAAGCTGCAAATGCGGGGGCGCCTTCATGATTATTTGGTGGAACCACCATCATCTGGGAACCCCTATGATGTGTTGCCAGGGGGGGGCGCGCGGCAGGTGGGTGAGGTTCGGATGAAGGGACCTCAGGGACAAATTATTTTAGCGGCCATTAACCAAAGCGTTGTACACGAAGAAGATGGGCGGGTGCGGACCCGCGCTGTGGTCACTGATTTAACGTCCCAGCGTTTGATTCAAAAGGCGCTCGAGGCATCAGAGGATCGTTTTCAGCGCTTTTTTGACGAGGCCCCATTGGGCATCGCGCTGATTGATCGTGCATATCATATCCGTGATTGCAACCATGCACTGGCCCATATGCTGGGGATGATCGCCAGTGATGTAGAGGGAAAGAATCTGGACATTTTTATCGATTCCGATCGTCCAGATGATATTTTAAATATGCTGAAGGGGGCAGACCAGGGGCAACCTCTTCCCCCAGCTGAATTACGGCTCAAAGGGAAGCGTGAGCCAATATCGGTTCAGATGCATGCGCGTAAATTTAAGGACAGCGATGATTATGTGCTGCACTTTATCGACTTATCAAAACAAAAGGCCCTGGAAGCCCAGTTTGTCCAATCCCAAAAAATGCAGGCGATCGGCCAATTAGCGGGCGGTGTTGCACATGACTTTAATAATCTTTTGACCGCAATGATTGGATTTTGTGATTTGCTGTTGCTGCGTCATAAACCGGGCGATCCATCCTTTTCAGATATCAATCAGATTAAACAGAATGCCAACCGGGCGGCCAATTTGGTACGTCAGCTTTTGGCGTTTTCGCGCCAGCAAACATTACGGCCGAAGGTTCAGAATATTACCGATATTTTAATTGAGCTATCGCATTTATTGCGCCGTCTTTTGGGGGCGAATATTGATCTTCAGCTTTTGCATGGCCAGGATTTGGGCCTTGTGAAGGTGGATGAGGGACAGATGGAACAGGTCTTGATCAACCTTGCTGTGAATGCGCGCGATGCAATGCCGGATGGCGGAAAATTGGTTATAGAAACACGTATGATCCACACGGATGTGTCGATGCAGCGCGGCGCCGAAATGATGCCAGCTGGGGATTGGATCACGATTTCCGTGACCGACACAGGGACGGGGATGCCGTCTGACGTGATGGCCCGGATTTTCGAACCCTTCTTTACAACAAAACCTGTGGGGCAGGGAACGGGACTTGGCCTTTCTACTGTCTATGGGATTATGCGCCAAACGGGCGGATATGTGCATGTAGAAAGCGCCTTGTTCAAAGGGACCGTATTTACGCTTTATTTGCCCCGCGCCGCCGAAGCCCAGGAGGTAAAAACAGAAGTGGCCGAACAGCCAAAACCCCAGGATTTGACAGGAACCGCGCGCATCTTGCTGGTTGAGGATGAAGATGCCGTCCGCACATTTTCGGTCCGCGCCCTGACGAATAAGGGGTACCAGGTTCTGGCGACAGCCAGCGGGGAAGAAGCGGTTGATCTTTTTGAAAAACAGCCAAAGGACGAGCCGATTGATATCCTGATTACAGATGTGGTGATGCCCAATATGGATGGTCCCACTGTGGCGCGTCTGATTCGCGAAAAAAATCCGGACATGAAGATCATCTTTATTTCGGGATATACCGAAGATCGGTTGAAAGATTATATGGGGCCGGGAATTTTCTTTTTGCCAAAGCCCTTTACATTGAAACAGCTTGCCGAAAAAGTAAAAGATGTGTTGAGTATCGGGTGATCTGTTCTGTTGCATATAAAAAATATTGCACTGCACAAAAAAAGAGATTGTTATAAAATTATAATTCCAATGAAATTTTTATATCAAAACCATACTTTTAACGGTTTATTTGCATATTCTTTCTAAACTGGAAGAATGGCAAACAAAATGAAATCAAATATGATCCCAGAGGGATACGTCCCTTCGGTTTTTCCGGTTGTGACTTATACAGCTGAAGAGCATGAAACGTGGCAGATTTTGCTGTCTCGTTACATGGATATGGCCCCTCATTTTATGTGCGATGAATATTTGAATTGGCTGGCACACATGTCATACCCAAAGGATCGCATTCCAACATTGGGTGAGATTGAAAGTCAGATGCAAAAGGTATCAGACTGGCGGCTTGTTCGCGTTCATGGATTGACGCCCAATGATGTTTTCTATCCGCTGCTGTCGGCACGGGTATTCCCCTGTAATGATTTTATCCGGGCGCGCAAGGATTTGGAATACACCCCAAGCCCTGATCTGTTTCATGAAATGGTTGGGCATGTCCCGATGCTGCTGGATCCTTTTATGCAGTCATATACCCATAAATTCGGTGTTTTTGGTAATTATTTAATGCAGCATTTTGGGGCGGAGAAATTGGTGCCACTCGCCCGCCTTTATTGGTTTACGGCTGAATTTGGGCTGATTGATACTCCGCAAGGGGCAAAAATTTTTGGGGCGGGATTTGCCCCTGGTGAAATGGCTCAGGCTTTATCAGACAAAGTAGAACGCCGGGCGTTTAATGTCGATGAAGTGGTGCATACCCCCTATAATTACTGGGAAATGCAAAAAACCCTCTTTGTGATTGACAGTTTTGAAGATATGGCGCGTCAGTTTGATGAATGGATGATGCGCTTTGATCCCGCCGAGAAATGGGAGATCGCAGATAGTGAACGGACAAAGCCGCCTGTTGCTGTTCAAACATCTGCGCTTATAACTATTTAACTCATTGATTTATAACGATTGTTACACCATGTAGCAATTGGTGACTTCTATCCCCTTATGCCGAGGCTGTATGATGCCCCTATTCATGTAGAAAAGGGTTTATCCTATGGCACGTCAAAAAACACTGGCAAAACAAGTCGACCTGAACGGTGTGGGAGTCCACAGCGGATTACCCGTGCACGTTTGTTTAAAACCTGCGCCGCAAGGGACCGGTATTATTTTTGTACGTACAGATGTGAAAGATCAGCCCAACGTTATACCTGCACTGTGGTCTTATGTGGTCGATACACGCCTTTGCACGCTTTTGGCCAATAACGCAGGGGTTAAGGTGGGGACGATTGAACATTTGATGGCGGCCCTGCGTGGTGCGGATGTGTCAAATGTTATTATTGAAATTGATGGGCCTGAAGTTCCTATTATGGATGGGTCGTCCGCGGCATTTATTGCGGCGATCGATTCGGTTGGTGTTGTGGAACAATCGGCTCCTGTTTACGCAATTAAGGTTTTAGAACCAATTGAGGTGCGTGATGGTGACAAGTATGTGCGTCTTATGCCATCTGATCAGGAAACATATAGCGGGACGATTATCTATGAAAATCAAATAATTGGACGTCAATCTTATGAAATGACATTTATAAATGGGAATTTCCGGCATGAATTGGCTGACTCCCGTACCTTCGGTCTGTTTGAAGAGGTCGATGCCCTGCGTTCTATGGGACTTGCCAAGGGCGGATCGCTTGAAAACGCAATTGTGGTGACAAAAGATAGTGTGATGAACCCGGAAGGCTTGCGTCACAAGGATGAGTTTATTCGCCATAAGTTGCTGGATGCGGTAGGAGATTTATACCTGGCGGGTGCCCCCGTTATTGCGGCATATGAAGGTGTGCGTTTAAGTCATGGCATGAATAATGCCCTGTTACGAACTTTGTTTGCGCGGCCTCAATCGTGGGTTCGTGTCGAACTAGGGGCGCGTGTTCGTGAAGCTGTTATGGCGGCCTAGATTTTTCTTTTTTCTGTGGTTTTTTTGTAAAAGTCCCTTTAAGCGCCTGGCGCTTCGGGCTACATTAATCATTAGATTCATTTTATTTTAAATCAGGGGTTTATTGATGATGCGTGTCCTTATTTTGCTTTCTGCAGCCGCTTTGTTGTCTCTTGCGGCGTGTGCCAGCGATCCTAAAAAACAGGAAGATACCCGTCCGCCGACCGAAATATATGCCGAAGCGGCGTCCCTGCTTGATAAAAAAGAATATAAAGGGGCGCAGGCTAAATTCGAAGATGTTGAACGTCTGTATCCGTATTCCCAGTGGGCAACCCAGGCCCAGTTAATGTCGGCTTATGCGGCATATCAAGATTTGCGCTATGATGATGCTATTCTGGCTCTTGATCGGTTTATTCAGCTCCACCCTTCATCCGAACGGGTTGATTATGCCTTGTATCTGAAAGCATTGTGCTATTATGAACAGATATCGGATGTGAAACGGGACCAGGGGATGACGACCGATGCCTTGTCGGCCCTGGATGCGCTGATATCCCGTTACCCGGAAAGCGCGTATGTGCGTGATGCCAAGCTGAAACGTGATCTGACATTGGATCATTTGGCCGGTAAAGAAATGGATGTCGGGCGGTATTACCTGACCCGCGGCGAATACAACGCGGCGATCAACCGTTTTGTGACGGTTATTAAAAAGTATCAAACAACAACACACACACCGGAAGCATTGCATAGATTGGTTGAATGTTATGTGTCTTTGGGTCTTGTTGAACAGGCGATCAAGGTGGCTGCTGTTTTAGGGCATAATTTCCCGGGATCAAAATGGTATGAACGAAGCTTTGCGCTGCTGGATCCATCGGCACGTGCAGATATGATGGATCAGCGCGGGGTTCTAAGCCGTACAATCGATAGTATTTTAAAACCAGATTGATGGATCAAAATGCTCAGCCGACTAGAGATCGATAACATTGTCCTGATCGATCACCTGACGCTGGATATGGCTTTGGGGCTCACGGTTTTGACAGGTGAGACAGGGGCCGGAAAATCTATTTTACTCGATGCTTTGGGCCTTTTAAAAGGCGATCGTGCGGATATTCAGCTTATTCGTTCTGGTATGGATGATGCACGCGTTAAAGGGGCTTTTGATTTAACACGCGATCACCCGGTATGGTCAATATTAATAGAGGCGGGGGTCACGGCCGATGCGGGCGAACCGCTGATTTTATCTCGTATATTATCCCGTGATGGGAAATCAAAAGCATATGTGAACAATCAAATCGTGTCCGTGTCACTGATCCGCGCGTTGGGCGCAATGCTGATTGATATTCATGGACAGTTTGAAACGAGTGCGTTGTTCATGCCGGCTTATCACCGGGATGTTTTGGATCGGTTTGGCGGGCTTTTACCGGATGTATCAACCGTGCGCGCCGCGTATCACGAATGGGCAGCAGCCCGTGCGAAGCGCGATGAAATGGATGCAGCCGCGCGGGACGCCCTTCGGGATGAGGCGTATGTACGTGATTGTCTGGATGAACTTCAAAAACTGGCGCCGCAAGTTGGTGAAGAACAAAAACTTTTGGAATTAAAACAGCAAAAATCCAATCACACCGCGATTATAGAGGGAATATCCGGGGCCTTGGCCGTTTTATCGGTCGATGATGACGCGGCCGAAAACCAGATGGCACGGGCAACGCGGATATTGGATCGCTTGCGCCCTAAAATGGGTGAAAAGGTTGATGAGTGGCTCTCTACTCTTGATGGGGCGCTATCGTCTATTCGTGATATATCCGGCGCGCTTGAGGATTATATGGCACGGATGAGTGATGGATATGACTCCCCCGAAGCAATTGATGATCGCCTGTATGAATTGCGGCATCTTGCCCGAAAACATGGGTGTACGGTGGATGAACTTTCTTTACGTGCGCAAGAATTTGATGAAAAAATCCGCACTTTAAATCATATAGATCTGGATCTTGCGGCGCAAATCGATCTGTGCCAAAAGCAGGAAGCGGTTTATATAAAGGCGGCAACAAATCTACACCAAAAACGGCTCTCCTCGGCGGCGCGTTTTGATCGCACGATCATGGGGGAATTGGGGCCACTTAAATTAGAAAAGGCAACGTTTAAAACGCAAATCGATCTTTGTGATTTATCAGACGCACAGGAACATGGGCTGGACCGTATACGTTTTATGGTTGCGATGAATGCCGGATCGGATTTGGCTCCGCTTGAGAAAGTGGCATCGGGCGGTGAATTATCCCGCATGATACTAGCGATGAAGGTGATGATAAGCAGCATAGATCAATCTGAAATGACACGTATTTTTGACGAGGTCGACAGCGGTGTCGGCGGCGCTGTTGCGGCCGCTATGGCGGATCGGCTTTTTCGGCTTGCCTCTCAAGGGGGGCAGGTGTTTGTTGTAACCCATGCACCGCAGGTGGCCGCCATGGCCGATCATCATTTATTGATTTCAAAGAAAACGCAAAAGGGTATGACAACAACATCTGTTGAAATTTTGGATGATGATATGTGCCGCCGTGAAGAATTGGCGCGCATGTTATCTGGCGCTGAAATAACGGATGAAGCCCGTGCTGCCGCCCAGAAATTGATGGATATGAAAAGAGCTGCATAAATGGAAACGCCGGACCTTTTTCAAGAAAAAAATAATACTATCACGATCGATGATTATCGCCGTTTGGTCATGGATATTCGTTATCATGATAAATTGTATCATGAACAGGATAGGCCAGAAATATCGGATGCGGATTATGATTCTTTGCGTAAACGCCTTAATGACATTGAAGAAAAGCATCCGGAATGGGTAACACCGGATAGCCCATCGAAAAAGGTGGGGGCATCCCCTTCTAAAAAATTCAAGAAAATTCAACATGCTCGCCCGATGTTATCGCTGGGGAACGTTTTTTCGGATGAAGAAGTATACGATTTTATTGGACGTCTACGCCGATTTCTAGGAATGGCGGATGATCAGGATATTGATATTTGGGCCGAACCGAAAATCGATGGATTGTCATGCAGTATTCGGTATGAAGATGGAAAGCTTGTCTATGCGGCAACGCGCGGTGACGGATACGAAGGTGAAGATATCACAAAAAATGCCGTGACCCTATCAGATATCCCGCGCATATTAAAAGGCAATCCGCCAAAGGTAGTGGAAGTGCGCGGCGAGGTTTATATCCAAAAACAAGATTTCCTGGACATGAATGCGCGCTTGATAAATCAGGGTGAGGAACCGTTTGCGAACCCGCGTAATGCGGCAGCGGGCAGCCTGCGTCAACTGGATCCTGCCATAACGGCATCGCGGCCTTTATGTTTTTTTGCATATGCGATTGGGGATCTGTCTGCGGACATTGCAAAAACGCAAGAAGGGATCAGATCAGCACTTGAAACGTATGGGTTTAAAACACCTGGGCCCGCAACTTGTGCGCACACGGCGCCCGGTCTTCTTGAATATTTCCAAAAACTGGGGGCAGACCGGGCCACTCTTGCATATGATATTG
Source organism: uncultured Pseudobdellovibrionaceae bacterium (assembly GCA_964593915.1). Classification (GTDB taxonomy): domain Bacteria; phylum Pseudomonadota; class Alphaproteobacteria; order Micavibrionales; family Micavibrionaceae; genus CAZLPZ01. Next base: position 4,727 of record CAZQLB010000038.1, on the reverse strand, counting down.
ATGGTGCCGTGTATAAGCTCAATGATCTTATCCTTCAGGAACGGCTTGGGTTTGTGGCACGTGCCCCCAGATGGGCGACCGCACATAAATTTCCGGCGCAGCAGGCAAAGACACGTATCCGCGATATTACGGTTCAGGTGGGACGAACGGGTGTTTTAACACCGGTTGCTGAACTGGATCCTGTGAATGTGGGCGGTGTTTTGGTGTCGCGCGCAACATTACATAACGAAGATGAAATTACGCGCAAAGATTTTCGCATTGGCGATATGGTGATCATTCAGCGCGCGGGTGATGTGATCCCGCAGGTTGTCCGTGTGATAGAAGAGGAAAGAAAGGCAGACAGCGTCCCCTATACAATGATGCATACATGCCCGGCATGCGGATCTGCGGCGGTACGTACAGAGGGCGAAGTCTATCGGCGCTGTACAGGAGGACTTGTGTGTCCGGCCCAAATCGTGCAGCGCATGATTCATTTTGTATCCAGAAATGCAATGGATATAGAAGGATTTGGTGAGAAAACAGTTGATGAATTTTACCGTGCAGGTTTTATCAAAACGCCAGCGGATATTTTTACAATCCCGAAACGTATTCAAGAAAATAATATAAGATTGAAAGATTATGAAGGGTGGGGCGATTTATCGATCCAGAATTTGATTGCGGGGATTGAGGATCGGCGTCAAATTCCGATCAACCGGTTTATCTTTGCATTGGGGATTCCCCAAATTGGCGAAGTGATGGCCCAGCGGTTAGTCTCTGTTTATCCTTCGTTTGGGGATTGGGGCCTTTTGATGAAAAAGGCAGAAGAGGCGCCAGAAACCTTGATTGCGGATCTCACCCATATAGAAGGTGTGGGGCACAGCATTGCCGAAGATTTGGTTGCTTTCTTATCAGAACCCCATAATCAAAAAGTTATGAACGATTTATCGGACCAGATTCGTATCGAGGCCTATATCCCGATGAAGGCCGAAGTAACCGCATTGTCCGGGAAGACTGTTGTTTTTACAGGCACGCTTGTGAAAATGACACGGGCGGAAGCAAAGGCCAAGGCACTTGCGTGCGGGGCCAAGGTATCATCCAGTGTGTCAAGCAAAACAGATTATGTTGTTGCGGGCGACGATGCCGGGTCTAAATTAAAAGAAGCGCGTGATTTAGGTATAAATGTCATCACAGAGGATGAATTTCTTTCCCTATGCACCATTCATTCATAACAGGATAAAAATTATTTATACCCGTATTGTGTACGCAATTTTTCAAGATTTTCCATCATCTCTTCGACATATTTTGGGTATTCACGGCGTTCGACAAATTCACCGCCACCTGTATAGCGAGTCATGGAAAGATCAAGTGATTCAGCCAGTGCATTCGCAACACGAACATCTTCCTGTTGTATAGCAAGTGCAAGCGCGTAAACAATGCGGTCAGATAGACGGTTTTTGTTTAAAAGGCTGTTTTCATCAAAAGAGTTATTTTGGATCATTTTTGTACTCCTTACCCAAGACTATACATCATAATTCTAACAAGATCATTAATTTTTAAAGAGGTGAGTTATGTATGTTCAAAGGCCTTAATCAGATCCTCGGTCATTTTTTTCGCATCACCGAATAACATCATGGTATTATTCTGGTAAAAAAGCGGGTTTTCAACGCCTGCATAGCCAGATGCCATCGATCGTTTCACAAATAAAACAGTTTTTGCTGCGCCTGCATCCAAAACAGGCATTCCGTAAATAGGGCTTTTTGGATCAGTCCGGGCAGCCGGATTCGTAATATCGTTTGCACCAATCACATAGGCAACATCCGCCTGCGCAAAATCACGGTTGATGTCTTCCAGTTCAAAAACATCGTCATAGGAGACATTTGCTTCGGCCAGTAAGACATTCATATGGCCTGGCATGCGTCCGGCAACCGGATGGATAGCGTACCGAACACGTACGCCTTTACTTTTAAGAATATCAGCCAATTCCCGAACGGCATGTTGCGCCTGGGATACAGCCATGCCATAACCCGGAATGATAATAACATCCTGGGCATTGGCCATGATAAAGGCGGCATCATCAGCCGATCCTTGGCGAACTGGGGTATTGTTTTGGGTTGCTGCGCCTTTTTCTGCGCTATTTCCACTTGTATCTGCAGCGCCAAACCCGCCAGCAATAACAGACAGGAAAGACCGGTTCATCGCCTTGCACATGATATATGACAGGATCGCTCCGGATGCGCCGACCAATGCGCCTACAATAATGAGCAACGGCTGATGCAGGGTAAAGCCAATACCGGCCGCGGCCCATCCAGAATAACTGTTCAGCATTGATACAATCACGGGCATATCCGCCCCGCCGATCGGAATGATCAATAAGATTCCAAGAGCAAAAGCCAATAGGACAATAAGGAATAATAAGAACCCACTTTCTGTCACCGAGAAGAGTAGGATAAGCAAGACAAGCGCAATTCCAATACCCATGTTTATCATGTGGCGTGTAGGGAGTAAAATAGGCGTTCCACCAATAACCCCATGCAGTTTCAGACAGGCAATAATTGATCCCGTAAAGGTGATGGCACCGATTGCTGCCCCCAATGACATTTCAAAAAGAGAAGATGTAAAAATCCCATGACGACTTAAGATACCAAATGAATCTGGCCGTAAAAATGCAGCAAAGGCAACACAAACAGCTGCTAATCCGACAAGGGCATGAAACCCGGCCACAAGTTGGGGCAGGGCCGTCATTTCAATCCGTTTTGCGATAATAGTTCCGATAGCGCCGCCGATCCCGATGGCGAGTAAAATAGGCAGAAACGAGAGAGAGTGAGAGAGAAAAACAGACAGAACGGCAAGGGCCATGCCGGCCATCCCCTGACGCAATCCCGCCTGGGCCGATGTGGGGTGTGATAGGCCGCGTAAAGACAGGATAAAAAGAACAGCCGCCGCAAGAGATAAAAAGGAAGATAGAATAGTCATGATTATTTTCCCTTTCCTTTAAACATGCTCAGCATACGGTGTGTCACCATAAATCCGCCGAAAATATTGATAGAGGCGAGGAGCACGGCAAAAAACCCAAATATTGTGGACATTCCCATTCCTGAAAGTCCAGCCGCCAGTAATCCTCCAACAATAATGACGGATGAAATGGCATTTGTCATCGCCATGAGGGGGGCATGAAGGGCTGGGGTCACGCGCCAAACAACATAATAACCAACAAAACCAGCCAGGATTAAAATGGTTAATCCCATCATGAAAAAATCGGATGACAGGTGCGGTGCTGTTGTATCAATAGTACTCGCCTGCAGGGCAAGTCCAGCGGCTTGTTCAGACAAATCCTGTGCTGTATTTGCAAGAGATGTGGCTTGTTCAATCAAGGCGTCTGTAGATGGTGTCGTCATAATACAAATCCTTTACAGTGATGAAGTGGATGTAAATCCAGGGTGCACAATCTGACCATTATGGGTGATGGTCATGCCTTTTATAATCTCGTCATCCAGATTGATAACAGGTTCTGTATGATCCTTTGGTATGATCAGGTTTAAAAGAGCAGTGATATTCCGTGCAAATAAAGCGCTGGCGTCCATGGGAATACGTGCAGGCATATTGCTAAACCCAATAATCAATACGCCATTTTCGGTTTGGATGATATCGTCTTTCACACTGCCTTCCACGTTTCCGCCGGATGTTGTCGCCATGTCGATGATAATGGATCCGCGCTTCATGGTTTTAATCATATCGGCGGTGACAAGCCTGGGGGCAGGGCGTCCCGGGATCTGTGCCGTTGTAATGACAATATCTTGCTGGGCAATGACAGAAGCGATCAGAGCTGCTTGCCGCGCCTGGAATGCTGTGCTCATTTCGCGGGCGTATCCGGCGGATGTCTCTGCATCTGTGTGATCAGCGTCATCGTCGGCCATGATAAACTTTGCCCCAAGGGATGCAATCTGTTCCCCCGCTGCACGCCGTACATCGGTTGCGCTGACCGCGGCGCCAAGGCGTTTGGCGGTCGCAATCGCCTGTAACCCCGCAACACCGGCGCCCATGATAAAAACCTTGGCCGGCGGTATCGTTCCAGCCGCTGTCATCATCATTGGAAAGGCGCGAGGAAAATGCGTCGCCGCTTCGATCACGGCGCGATACCCCCCAAGGTTAGATTGGGAAGATAAAACGTCCATAGACTGCGCCCGTGTGATACGTGGGACCAGTTCAAGCGCCATGAGTGTAATGTTTCGATCTTTGCACACCTGAATAAGATCGGGGGATCGATATGGATCCGCAAGACAGATCAGGATAGACCCGGGTTTCATGCCGCGTATCTGATCCAGGGCAGGGGGGGACAGCGCAACGCAAATATCACTGTTTGAGAGAATGGTTTCGATATCTGGCACAACAGAGGCCCCTGCAGATGAAAAGTCGGAATCTGAAAGCATTATTTTGCGGCCGGCCCCAGCTGGAATCATGACCTGATAATGATTTGCGGTCCATTTACGGATTGAATCCAGACTTGCGGCAACGCGTGTTTCAAGGGGGTCAGCGGATGTTAAAACACCAATCGTCAAGGGCATTTGGCGCTCTCCTATATTCCAAAAGGGATATCTTCTAATAATTTAAAAGATGATGGGTCCTATCATGCAAGAAAGCGCGCGCGGCTGAAAGAGGGGAGAAAAACTTATCCCACGCTTATGGATATGTCATAATATATGTTTATAGTGGTAAACAGACCGTCTCTATAGCCATTTGAGAAATGAATT
>CAZQLB010000037.1:0-12369 GCA_964593915.1 uncultured Pseudobdellovibrionaceae bacterium | reverse complement strand
AAAAGGGTTGTGGTCCTGGGTATCGATATGGTCTCATGATTTTGCGGCTATTTTACTCGATATTGATATGCCGGATATGAGCGGGCTGGAACTATCTCGGCTCTTGCGCCTTAATCCAGCGACCGTTCATAGCCCTATTATGTTTATTACAGCGTTGGCGCCAACACCCGAGATTTTGGATAGTGTTTATGCAAACGGTGGAGTGGACTTTATTACAAAACCCCCGCGTCCTGCGATTTTGGGGGCCAAACTACGTGTTTTTTGTGACTTGTATTGGCAGCGGTGCCGCCTTGAAAAAATGAATGATGATCTGGAGACGCTCAGTCAGGCTGCGCACCAGGCAAGCCAGGCAAAAAGCGCCTTTGTTGCTAATATGAGTCATGAAATCAGGACGCCGCTGAACGGTATTTTGGGAACGGTTGAGCTGTTACAAAAAACAAATCTGGATCGGCAGCAGAAACGATATACGGACATCATTAGCTCCTCGGGTGAGGCCCTTTTAGGGATTTTGAACGATATCCTGGATTTGGCGAAAATTGAGGCGGGCAGAACGCATGTGAATATGCAGGACGTAGCTTTGGATGATTTTCTAAAAAGTGTCATAGAACCCCATACGTCTCGCGCATCGATCAACAGGATTGAATTGATCGCCCGATTTCAAAAGGGGGTTCCTTCACATATTCAAACGGATCCTGTCCTGCTCAAACAGATTCTTTTTAATTTTCTGTCAAATGCGGTTAAGTTCACGGCGCGCGGCCATGTTATTTTGGATGTGTCTTGCCCGGCACCGACAACGCTGCGTTTTACGGTGGAAGATACAGGGCCCGGTATTCCCGAAGATCGTTTAAATCAGGTTTTTGAGGCGTTCACCCAAGTTGATCCCAGCACAACGCGGCAGTTTGGGGGGACGGGGCTTGGGCTTGCGATTGCGCAAAATCTTGCATCGTTATTAGGGGGAAAGATTGGGGTTCACAGTAAAATGGGTCAGGGGAGCCAGTTTTGGGCCGAATTTACGGTTCAAATACCGGTCTGTTTGGTTCCCCCCATTCGGCCGTGTCCGATTGATATTATTTCAGGTATACATGACAAGGTTGCGGAGGTTGCTGCACTCAACCTTTCGACCTTGGGGCACCCCATTCGGTATCGGGCCAAGGGGGAGCCCTCTGTTTCAGATCGTATAGAAACAGGCATTGATACCCTATTGATTAGTCAAGGAATATTGACGTGTATGGCATCGGCTGAGATTGAGAAATTGTCCGAGGCATATAAAGGGAAAATGATCGTCTTGCAAGCTTTGAATGATCCTCCTGAACGGTTGCCGCCGGGTTCTTATCGTGTCCTGAGCGGTCTTCATACGCGCATGGATCTATTATATCTTTTCGCGCCGGATAGGCATGAGGGGGCTGGTCAATCTGCTTATAGCGGAAATGCGGATCAAGCGATAGCCCACGATTCTGTAATCAAAAACACGGATGAGGCTGATGTGTTCCAGGGAGGACGGATTTTGTTGGTTGAGGATGATCCGGTGAACAGGATGATCGCAACCGAGATCCTGGAGGATTTGGGGTATCGTCCTGTCATTGCGGAAAATGGGTTAAAAGCGGTTGAACGCGCCCGTGATCAGAAGTTTGATATTATCCTGATGGATTGTATGATGCCGAATATGGATGGATATCAGGCAACGTCCCTGATCCGGACGGTTGAAAATATAAACCAAAAAACGCCTATTGTTGCTTTAACAGCTAGTGTTATGGAAAGCGACAGGCAGAGGTGCCTCCAGGTCGGGATGAACGACTTTATCAGTAAACCATTTCGGACTCAGGACCTTAAGAAAAAGCTGGATCTATTTATCCGACCCTATGGGGGATAGGAACAATCTGAAGCGTTACGTTTTTATTTTTGCTGTTATCGGGATATTTTTCCGCACATACCCCCTTTTCAGATGAAAAAAAAATCAGTATGGTACGGCCATCTTGAATCAGATGCCGGCATAGCTCAGCGGTAGAGCAGCGGTTTTGTAAACCGAAGGTCGGGGGTTCAATCCCCTCTGCCGGCACCATTTTTCCCCTACGATATATAGCGATTTGAATATAGCCGTATCCAAAATAAAAGGGACGGCGCTTTTTGATCTTATGCCTGTTTCGGCTTTTTTGGTGCTCACGTACTTTTATGAACACGGCGCACCGGGTTCTTGCTCGGTCTTGCTTTCGCTTACCGCTCATTTCATTTATCAAATAGCTATAAATAAAAAACACCCCGACGATGGATCGGGATGTTTTTAATTATGACAATAAAAAAAGATTATTCGGTTGCCGGCATGTCAGATTCGCCAGAGCTTTTCATATCTTCCATTTTCTTGTGCATGTCTTCTTTCATTTTACGCATTTCTTCTTTGCGGTCCTTCATTTCGGCGCGCATGGCTTTTTTGCCTTCTTTCCATTCTTCTTTAGACAGCTTGCCATCGTTATTTTTATCAGCTTTTTCAAAGAGGCGATCGACACGTTTCTTGTGCATGTCCATCATCTCTTCTTTTGTAATGAACCCATCTTGATTGGCATCAGCCATAGGTCCTTTTTTCATGTTATCTTGCATACTCATCTGTTGTTCCATGGCAGGTGCCGCTTTGTCTTCTTCCGCATGAGCAGGAATGGCAGCCAATGTGAATAAAGCGCAGCCAAGCATCAAAATAGAGGTTAATGGAAAACGTGTCATCATAGAATCCTTTCAACATAAAGGGGTGAAAAAAGGGCTTTAGAAAATCCCTCGTACGACCGATATAGTGCGCCGAAATGAAAGAAAAAGGTATAGGAATAGTATCTAATGTTGTATTTTTTGAAACAGGACCATAATTAGTCCTATTTTTTTCTTGCTTTTTGGGAAAAGGCTTCCTATGTTGATAAGGCAATCGTGCACGCTAACTTCTTAAAAGGAGAAATAATATGCTGGGTATTGGGGATAAAATGCCGTCTTTTTCGGTCACAGGTGTAAAGCCAAAGTTTATGCTTCCAGAAGAAAACGGAACATCTGCGTTTGAAACAATCACAGAAAACAGCTTTTCGGGAAAATGGAAAATTTTCTATTTCTATCCAAAAGATTTTACATTTGTTTGCCCAACGGAAATCGTTGAATTCGCAAAATTGAACCAAGATTTCTTGGATCGTGATTGCGTTGTCCTGGGTGGTTCGACAGATAATGAATTCTGCAAACTGGCATGGCGCCGTGATCATAAAGATCTGAATGCGCTGAACCAGTGGAGCTTTGCAGATACGAATGGATCATTGGTTGATGGTTTGGGGGTTCGTGCGCCAGCCGGCGTTGCGTATCGTGCAACATTTGTGGTTGATCCGCATAATGTTATTCAACATGTGTCGGTAAATAACTTGAATGTTGGCCGTAATCCAAAAGAAACATTACGTATTTTGGACAGTTTGCAAACAGATGAGCTGTGTGCATGCAACCGCCAGGTAGGTGATGAAACTTTATCTCAGCAACTGAAGAAAAAGGCTGCGTAATGTCGATTGAGACGCTGAAAACACGTTTGCCTGAATATGCCAAGGATATCCGGCTCAATCTGGGGTCTTTGGCTTCGGAAGAGGGGCTGACACCGCAGCAATTATGGGGGACGTGGCTTGCATCTGCGTTTGCCACACGTCAACAACAGGTGATTGCAGATGTATTTGCGGATGCATCAAAGCATTTATCTTTGGAGGCAATTGAGGCATCGAAAGCAGCGGCGGCCATTATGGGAATGAATAATATCTATTATCGATTTGTTCATTTGTCTGGCCAATCTGTATATAAAACACTGCCTGCAAAATTGCGCATGAATATCATCGCAAATCCGGGCGTGGATAAAACAGATTTTGAGCTGTGGTCCTTGGCCGTGTCGGCGATAAACGGATGCGGAATGTGCATTGAATCGCATGAACATCATTTACGTCAAAATGGCATGAGTGATACCAGTATTCAATTGGCGATCCGTATTGCGGCAACGTTGCATGCGGCTGCGTGTGTTGTGGATGCAGAATCGGCTTTTGCATCATCAAGCACAGCGTCTGCGGCTGCATAAAATAGTCTATATAGGATATAAAATAGGCCGGCATTTTGCTGGCCTATTTATTTTTCTCAAATAGAACTTTTACTTTTTCAAAGTATAAGAATTTTTTATTTTTTTGCCCTAATTTTTCTTGTCTTTTTAATGAAAAAGTTTATCTAATGCGCTGTACGGCATATCCGTTATCACACATAATTCAAGTGGGGAAATGGCAATGGTATTACCGGCCCAACACAATTTTATCCCGTCGCGCGTTTTGTTGCGGCTGCCTCCAAACAGTGCGCGCGCCGTTCTTCATACATTGTTTCAGAAGATAGCATTGGATCTTTCCCGTCCTTTGGCGGGGGTACAAGATATGTTATCGCGGTATCAAGGGGCTGCGATGACACCATTAGAACAAGGTATTATGATTATCGATCAAATGGTGATGGGGATCGATACGCCATATTTATTGATTGCGCACCTGTCACATCCCGTTGATTTTCAGGAGGGACCAGATCACCATATAACAGATTTGGTGGTTGTGTATCTGTCTCCTGATACAGGCAAAATGGCGCATATCCGATCGGTGGGGCGTCTTGTTAGATATTTTCATAATAATGACTTGTGCGACATGATCCGTAGTGCGGAGTCACCGGATGCCGTTGTGGCTATTATGACGGATGATATGCTGATGAATGATCGTCGTACGGCAGCATAAGAACCGCGATATTTATAAATTTTCCTACCTTTTCATTTGAACACCGCTATAATCACATAGAAATGTGACCATTATACTGAAAGCTAAGGGATTATGGATCGGCTGGCTGACACACTTCATGCACGGATTGCGCAGGTTCCGGGCCATATTGTTTATGGTCGGGTGACCAAGATTTTGGGATTGCTCATTGAAATCGCGGGGTTTCCCGAAACGTTAAGTGTCGGATCGATTATTCACTTAACCCCAGCAGGAGGGCGTGATATCCCGTGTGAAGTGGTTGGCTTTCGCGAGGGGCAGGCGCTGCTGCTGCCTTTTGGCGCGCTGGAGGGTGTAGGGCTTGGATGCCGGGCGGTTATTCAGGAACGGCGCCCCGAAATTTTTCCATCGGATGCCTGGCTCGGCCGGGTTATAAATGGGCTGAGCGAGCCCATTGATGATAGGGGCTCGTTATCACAAGGGGGGGTGGCATGTCCTTTGCGCGCGCCGGCGCCCCCCGCGCATAAACGGCAACGGATGGGCCCTAAACTAGATCTGGGTGTTCGTGTCATGAACACGTTCCTTGCGACGTGTCAAGGACAGCGTATGGGGATTTTTGCAGGATCTGGGGTTGGAAAATCGGTGCTTTTGTCCATGATGGCAAAATACACAGAAGCGGATGTGGCTGTGATTGGGCTGATTGGTGAACGAGGCCGCGAGGTTCAGGAATTTTTGGAAGACGATTTAGGGGCAGAAGGTCTGCGCCGATCGGTTGTGATTGTGGCGACGGGGGATGAACCGGCTTTGATGCGGCGCCAGGCTGCGTATGTGACTCTTGCCGTTTCCGAATACTTTCGCTCCCAGGGCAAACAGGTTTTGTGTTTAATGGATTCTGTGACCCGGTTTGCAATGGCGCAGCGGGAAATTGGATTATCAGTGGGCGAACCGCCAACGACAAAAGGATATCCGCCGACGACGTTTGGTGAACTTTCTCGGCTTTTGGAACGTGCGGGCCCTGGACAAGTGGGAGAAGGGGCGATTACAGGTCTGTTCTCTGTTTTGGTTGAGGGGGATGATCATAATGAACCCATATCGGACGCAGCACGCGGGATATTGGATGGGCATATCGTGATGGACCGGGCGATCGCAGATCGGGGCCGATATCCTGCGATTAATGTTTTGAAATCAGTGTCGCGATCTCTTCCAGCGGCATTTGATGAAGATCAAAATGCAATTGTCAAAAAAGCACGTCAGGTTATTTCATCTTATGAAGATATGGCGGAATTGATCCGGCTTGGTGCCTATCGGCGTGGCAGTGATGCAAAAGTGGATGAAGCTATTCGGCTTTATCCTGATATTGAAACATTCCTGACGCAGAACAAGGGGGAACACAATACGATTGATCAAAGTTTTGAAATGCTGGCTCAGATTTTGGGGATGATGTATCACGGGAAAGGTCCAGGGAATGGGGATACGCCGTCTTCTGGGGCATCCGGGGATAAACAGGGGTCTCGGATGGAGCCTGCCCCTGTTCAGTGGGTACGTAAAAAATAACAGTAAAAAAGAAAGGGTGTAAAAATGGCACGTTTGGATCCATTAATGAAAGTACGTAAACATGCGGTTGATGAAAAGCAAAAGGTTTTATCCGCGCTTTACCGTGAACAAGAAAAGATTTTAATGCAAAAAGAATCACTGATCGCTCAAATGATGCAGGAACAGGCGCTGGTGGAAAAAAGCGACAATATGGATTTGAAAACAGCATTTGGGCCTTATCTTTTGTCTGTGCAGAACAAGATTGAAAGCCTGGATGATATGCTGGTTAAACTTGAAACGCGTATTGTCGTTGCTGTCGATGATATCCGAACAGCATTTGGGGATTTGAAAAAAATTGAAATTGTTGACCGTGAACGGAAAAAGACAGAAACAAAAAAGAAAAATGCAAAAGAACAGGCAATGTTTGATGACGTGGCTATCACCCGTCATGCCGCACGAAAAAATGAAGAAGACGAACAATCTTAAATACCTATTTTAAAAAATGTCTATAAAAAACGGGTTTCTATTGCACCCGTTTTTTTGACTAATCTGTATACGGATTTTTTGTTTTACGCAGTAAAAGCCGGACAGGGACCGGCGGCACATCAAATGTCTCTTTCAATGATTTGATCAGGTATCGTTTATATGAATCGGGTAACTCATCGGGATGCATACACCACAGGGCGAATGTAGGGGGCTTTACATTGATCTGCGTGATGTATTTAAGGGTATTGGGGCGTCCCCGAACCAGTGTTGGGGGATGCCGCGAAACCGCCCCATCCAGCCATCTGTTCAGCGGAGATGTTGAAACACGTTTTGACCACCCTTCAAACAGGTCCAGCGCGGACGAGATGAGTTCATTTAAATGATGTTCCTTGATTGCTGATATTGGAACAATGACAACATCAGACAATTGGCCCAATGATTTTTCAATCCGTGTTTGAATATCTTTCTTAAGCCCAGATTTATTTTGGACAGCATCCCATTTATTAAGGGCGATAATTAAAACACGCCCTTCTTCAATAATATGACGGGCGATGTTCATGTCTTGCGCTTCGATCCCACGTGTCGCATCAAGAACAAGGATCACAACATGAGCAAGACGCACAGCGCGCATCGTGTCGTCCGTTGATAGTTTTTCAAGGCGGTCGACAACACGTGCGCGTTTACGAAGACCTGCGGTATCCACCAGGCGAATAGATCGATCCTTAAATGTCCATTTTGCAGCGATGGCATCGCGGGTAATCCCCGCCTCTGGTCCCGTCATGACGCGTTCTTCGCCCAAAAGAGCATTCATCAAAGTGGATTTACCCACATTTGGCCGGCCGACAATCGCAACCTTTACGGGCTTTTCAGGATCATCCATATCTTCTGTATCAAAGGTATAGTTTTCATCCCCTTCGATTTGATCCAGATCTTCTTCGCGGATCATGCGGCCTGTTTCGATATTATCTCCATCATCCATATCATCGGAAACAGCATCTATATGGGGTTTAAGCAGCGCATAGAGATCCTCAATCCCAAATCCATGTGCGGATGAGATCGGCGTTGGTTCTCCAAGGCCCAGTCTATAGGCATCTGCAAGGCCCGTCTGGACAACACCTTCGTGGTCACATTTATTAACAGCCAGAATGACGGGCTTTTGGATACGGCGCATCCATGATGCAAAATGTTCGTCAATGGGGGTAATGCCATCGCGTCCATCCACTACAAATAAAACAGCATCAGATTGATCAATGGCACGTTCTGTTTGCTGGCGCATTCGGGCCTCCATAGATCCATCAAATCGGTCCTCAAGGCCCGCAGTATCCAGAACGCGAATAGGCTGATCTAAAATCCATCCGTCTGACTCGCGCCAGTCGCGGGTGACACCGGGCATATCATCCACGATCGCCATTTTCTTTTTGCACAGGCGATTAAAAAGAGTTGATTTGCCAACATTCGGTCGGCCAACAATGGCAAGTGTAAACATGTTTTATTCTTTACGTCCAAAAGCGTTCAGGGTCCCGTCTTGATCCAGAATATAAAGGATCTTGTCCGCGACGATAAAAGGGGCTGCAGGTTCAATATCTGTTTCCTGCTGGGTTATCATGGTGCCATCGGACGGGTTGATTTGCATGAGCGTGCCTGTTCCGGATAGAACAAACAAACGATCACCTGCCAAAAGAGGGCCTGTCCAAAGAAGAGGACCTTTCCGATCATCCATGTTTTTATAAGCAGGAAGAGATTTTACCCATTTAATCGAACCATTCATACGATCAATGGCGATCAAGTTTTGATCACGCGTGATCATGAATAGATGCGATGGGGAAATAGCCGGGGTTTCAAGGCTGCCAACATCACGTTGCCACATCCGTGCACCTGTCCGTTCATCAATCATAACAGTCCGGCCCGCATAACTCACCGCGGTCACTGTTCCCTTATCGATGATCGGTAATGCCTTTAGATCGGTAATACGTGATGGTCCGCCATAGCGTGCAGCCGATGTTAATTGATCAGACCAGATGACGGATCCATTTGCAGGGCGCAGAGCAACAAGCTCGCCAGAGGAAAATGGAGCAACCACCATATCGTGGTTGGCCGCAACAGCAGCAGCGCCCAAAATAGCGGTTCCGCCCTGATACCCCTGATACGCCCACAGATCGGCGCCATTCTGAACGGACAAGGCAATCAACTGGTGATCCAATGTCATCACATATAAACGCCCATCTAAAACAGTCGGGGCCGTGCGGCTGGGGGCGGGTAATGACTTTTGCCAGATGATGGAACCATCTTTTGGATGAGCGGCCAAAACAGAACGTGTCCCATTGGTGATGTACAGTGTATCATCGGCAGCAGCAATACCGCCGCCATATACACCCGCATCATTTTCTTTTGTTGTATCAAGCGACCATTTTTGCACACCTGTTTTTGCATCAAACGCGCGTACTTCACCATTTGTATCAATCGTGAATACAAACCCAAAAGCAGCAATTGGCTGGGTGATCAGGGGGGCAGAAGCATGGGTCCCACTGCCAATATCAGCATCCCATAAGGAAGAAAGAGATCCAGACGGTAAAGCGACGTTTTGCAAAGAATGGACAGAGTATCCACCAACCTGCGGCCAATATTGATTGTCAAATAGGGGACCCAGATCAACAGAGGTAGATGCCGCTACTGGATCAGCCGTCAAGGTTTTTTCAAACTGTAGAACAGAAACACGTGTTCCAGGCAGAGGGGCATCTTCTTCTTCGCCAAACCAGCCGCCAGAACAGCCAGAAAGAGTGAGTGCGCATATCGTCATGAACAAAGACAGACGGTAGGATTGTTTCATGTTATAGACCTCGTATCTGAAGGAAGATGTAAAACAGGAGTTTTCTCGATCTCAAACGATTACTTTTCAGTTGTATTTTGTGCGTACATCATATCCATTGCTGCCGCTCGTTCCCGAAGAGTTTCGGGAATATTTTTATCCTGTAGGATAGGGGCCAGTGTATCGCGGGCTGTTTTAAATTCGTGTTCGCGGTGGGCGAGCAAGGCCGCCAGATCCAGCCGTGCTACGGCGGCATAGAGTGACCCTGGGCGCGCGATAATCTTTGTCAAAATAGAACGAATATCGTTTGTTGAGGTATCCGTGTTGCCAGCCGCCAGGCGTGCCCATGACAGTCCCGCCAGATCCCGAAGGGTATGATCAGCGCTGCGGTCATGAAAAACATCCAGTAGCGTTTTGGCGGTTTCAGCTGCATCACTTTTTTGATGTAAGACAAGAAGGGCAGCGGCGGCGCGCGCGTTCCCCGTTGTTTGCGCCGCATAGGACGAAAGAGCGGCTGCTGGATCTTTGTCGAGCAGAGCGGTGCTGATCGCGGCGGCTGTTTTTTCGGCCTGTTTTTTGGACCAGAACGCATACCCTTGCTGCCCGGCGACAACAAGAATCAGCGCAAGAAGCCCGCCGATAATATAGTTGCCGTAAGTTACCCAAAGGGCCTTTAGGCGTTCCTGGCGCATCATCTCGTCAACATCACGCAGTAAATCAGTCATGATTTCAAACCCTTATCCTATTTATAAATCGATCCGTATTTCATGCTTTGACCCTAAACGATTTAAATACGGTGTGCAATCGTTCATATGATCTATTTAAATATTATGAAAATAAAAAAAGAGGGATAAACGAATGTTCTTTAATGTCCGTCAAAGATATCGTGAACGTGATGCCGTCTGCTATGATCTATTCCCTCTGGGTCCATGTGTACCATGATGTCCGCCCGGGGATAAAGGGCAAGAACACGGTCTTCGGATTCGGTTGCAATGTTATGCGCTTGATCCAGCGATATGGAACCATCCAGTTCGATATCATATGTGATGACCATTTGCATACCGTGCCGAATAACGCGAAGATCGTGAATGCGCTTGATTTGTTTATTTTCAAGGATAACGTGTGCGATTGCGTGTTTTATATCGGGCTCAACCTCACGATCCAGCAACATGTTGATGGCTTTTTTACCGATATCAAATGCAATCCATGTGGTCACGCCAGCGATACAAAGGGCGAATAAAGCATCCAAAAAAATCCATCCTGTTAACGGAACAAGGAAAAGAATAATGATTGTGGATCCATTGATCATCGCATCTCCTGCATAATGTCCTCTATCTGCCTCAATAGCCAAAGAACGGTGCTGGGTCATCACAGATGTCTGTATTTTCATCAAGATAAGAGTCATCACAATCGAAATAATCATGACAGTAATACCAATCATGGGTGATGAAATAGGTGTTGGATCAATAAGTTTATAGAACCCTTCAAATACTAAAATAGTGGCCCCAGCTGCCATGAATACAGCTTGTGACAAGGCGGATACACCTTCGATTTTGCCATGTCCATAGCGGTGATCATCATCGGGTGGGCGCATAGAGTATTGGATGGATGCCCAAGTCATAAATGACACAATCAAATCCAGACCAGAATCCAAAAGCGATGATAAAACGGCTGCGGAATCAGTCTGTATATAGGCCCATATTTTTAAACACAGCAAAAAGCAGGCAACGATGACAGAGGCCATTCCGGCGTGATTTGGTTTTATGTTCTTTAGAAAAAAATCCATTTTTATACGCCGCCAATCAGGGTGTATTTGATATTCAGGTAATCTTCAACCGCCCAGTGACCACCCTCGCGGCCAAATCCAGATTGTTTAACGCCGCCAACAGGAACCAATTCAGATGATAAGAGCGGTTCGTTAATACCAATCATGCCGTATTCCAATCCTTCGGATACCCGGAATGTTTGCCCCATGTCTTGGGTATAAACATACGCGGCAAGGCCATAAATACTGTCATTTGCGCGGGCGATAACGTCTGATTCATCTTTGAATCGGAACAGGGCCGCAACGGGGCCAAATGTTTCCTCGCGGGCAATCAGCATGCGGTCATCCCCGCCTGTAATCAGCGTGGGAGTGTAAAAGGGCAGGGCATCGTGGCCGATCTTGCCGCCAGTGACAACGGTTCCGCCAACTTTGCAGGCGTCATCAACGTGGGATTGCACCTTGGAAACCGCATCACGGTTAATCAGCGGGCCCATGGTAACGCCATCCTGATCCCCTGGACCTACCTTGATCGCCTTGATCCGTTTTTCAAGGGCGGCGGCCATTTGATCATAGATTTTGTCATGAACGAAAATACGGTTGGCACAAATACATGTTTGACCCGCGTTACGGAATTTGGAAATCATGACGCCATCTGCTGCTTTTTCAACATCTGCACTATCAAAAATAATAAACGGTGCATTGCCGCCCAGTTCCATGGAAAAGCGTTTGATTGTATCTGCCCCCTGGCGCAGGAGGATACGTCCAACCTCCGTTGATCCGGTCAAAGATATTTTGCGTATCCGCAAATCACTGCACAGTTTTTGTCCAACCGCCGGGACAGACGCCGTGCTGCACGTGATGATATTGATGACCCCTTCGGGAAAGCCAGCTGCAAGGGCAAGGTCGGCAAGAGCCAGGGCACAAAGCGGCGTGTCTTCTGCTGGTTTAACAACAATGGTACACCCCGCCGCAAGGGCCGGCGCAATTTTACGGGTGATCATATTAACGGGAAAATTCCACGGCGTGATAGCGGCCACAACGCCGACAGG
>CAZQLB010000036.1:0-12516 GCA_964593915.1 uncultured Pseudobdellovibrionaceae bacterium | reverse complement strand
GTACAATGATGAAAAGATATCTGTTTTTTTTAATTGAAAATGCCAAACGTCCGAACATGCTGTCCTCCCATTCTTTTTTTAAATAGCGTCACGCCCGGCGCCGCGTTTTCCTGTATACCGCCAAGATCAAGCCATCGAATACCCTTGTCTTTTAAATATATCATGGATTGAATCAAGAGTCTGATATTCAAACAATGATCCCGACCTGTATCCGATACCCATCCCGTTTGCCATGTTGCGGATGTTCCATGATGCAAGAATAACGCCCCTGCAACATCCACCTTATCCATCCGGATGGATGCATATGTCATACCGTCGCCTTTTACAAACTGGTCTAGGAGCATCCGCATCCATATCGGGGATGCCCCCCGATATCCCCGCTGCGCCCGGTGGGACTGCGCCCGGCTGAGCAGTAAACGCGCCTGGGCCGGCTCATGCGAAAACATAATATCAACGTTCGGCACGCGATCCGCCCGTCGCAGATCATACCGCAGGGATTTATGCATACGGCCAATCACACCGTCCATATCCGATAAATCCATCCATATCGTTTCATAAGGTTGCGATTCTCTCTGGAGTTTAAATCCTGCTTTTAAAAGCATCTTCTTATGCAGTGGAGTCTCTATCCATTCCGGGATAAGGCGCCGATATCGCATCATACGGCGGGGATACAGCGTATTGATTTGGGTATATACATCCGCATACACATCATCTGGTACATCGGAGGCGATAAAACAAGGCCCCCTGTCAATATGTAGGATATGATAAGCCCCGCCCCAAGAGCGGCGATGGAAGCCCAGTAATGTGCCGATGGGCTTATCACCCTGCATCATCAGCCAATATTGGGGCTGAAATCCTTTTGTCTTTTCCACTACCTTTGCATAATCCGGAGATTGGGTTAACGGCGTTTTGATACAATGCGCAAACACATCACGCCAAAGAGACAGATGCTCGGCAGAAACGGCAAAAAGCTGTATCTTGTCTCCCGTATCAAATCCGGTATATTCAAAGGATAAAGGGTTTATCATGTTACAAGATCTAGCTGAAAGCATTACAATTGGTACGTTCATGATTTTGGCAACTTTTTTGATTCATGCCTATAGCCTTGATCGTCTTTTGGTTATTATTCGACGATTTTTGCCTTATGCTCGTGATGAATCATCACCATATCATCATACCTGGCAAATTATGATTTTACTGCTAACAGGATTTGGGACTATCTGCATCCATTCCCTTGAAATATGGCTGTGGGCGTTTTTGTATCTTTATCTTGATATCCAGGCTGTCCGCGATCTTGAGACCTCTGTCTATTTCTCGATGGTCAGTTTTACAACCGTCGGATACGGTGATGTTGTTTTAGAACCCTATGACCGTATTTTAAGCGGGATGCAGGCCACATCCGGTATGCTTTTGTTTGGGTGGAGCACGGCTTATATCTTTGAGGTGATATCGGTTACCTATAACCGCCTGCGGATCAGAAATTAGGCCCGGTTTCAGACCCTTTTCTCTCCCTATCCGCGCCCCTCATGGACATCTATATCTCGTATTGACCGCCAATTTCAATCGTCCGAGCAGGTGGTACATGATAGAAATCAATCGCCGACCCGGCATTTCGTTTCATCCACGCATATATATGTTCCCGCCAGATGGCCATGCCTGTTCCCGCCGTTGGAATAATAGATTCACGTCCCATAAAAAATGTCGTGTTATCGCCTAAAAGTGGATGTTCCCCCAGCATGCATGACTTTAGATCCTCGATCAAATCTGGTTCTTCCATAAAACCATACCTTAGAACAACACGGTAAAAATCGGTTGCCAATTCCTGTACCTCGAACCGGGTATCTTGATCCACCATTGGATCGTTGATCACCTGAATCGTGAGCAAGGCGACTGTCTCATGCAAAACCCGATTATGTTTTAAATTCAAAAGCAAAGGATGCGGTACAATATGTTTACGCGGCGTCATAAAAACAGCCGTTCCCGGCACACGCCTATAACTTTCTTTGACCAAATCTTCTGCAAAATCCCGTACAGCAATCGAAACCTGCTGCAGGGTCTGGGCCAAAATGCGTTGCCCCCTGTACCACGTGGTAAGCAATGTAAACAAAATCGCGGCAATCAAAAGCGGCATCCAGCCCCCGCTTTCAATTTTCATCATATTCGCCGCCAAAAGCGGTAATTCAATCAATAAAAACCCGGACGCTGTCAACACAACAGCCCAAAGCGGCCAGTTCCATTTACGGGCCATGACAATCATAATCGCAAATGTTGTCACAACCATCACCCCCGTCACCGCAATGCCGTAGGCAGCGGCAAGACCACTTGATGATCCGAATAAAACCGTAACCAAAATAACAGCCGTCAACATCATCCAGTTTACAAACGGAATATAAACCTGTCCTTTTTCCGCATGAGATGTATGAAAAATACGAAGACGGGGGATATACCCCAGCTGCATGGCCTGACGCGTCAATGAATAGGTACCAGAAATCGTTGCCTGCGATGCAATCGTGGTAGCGGCTGTTGCCAAAATAACCATTGGTAATAATAAATTCTCGGGCACCAGCATATAAAACGGGTTAAAATCGTTTGTTGTCACAATCTCCGGGACACGCAAAAGCAATGCGCCTTGACCGAAATAATTCAAAACCAAACACACGCCAACAAAAATCCAGGTAAACCGTATTGGCAAACGGCCAAAATGTCCCATGTCCGCATACAACGCTTCTGCCCCGGTCACGACAAGAACAATCGCCCCGCACGAAAAAAAGGCCGCAACCGGATTATGCATGATATAGACAAAAGCATAATGAGGGCTCATCGCTGCTAAAATAGCCGGCGTTTGCAAAATGCTGATCGCCCCCAAAATACCAATCGACAAAAACCATAGAAACGTAACAGGGCCAAAAAGATACCCCACACGTCCCGTTCCAAATCGCTGAATACAAAAAAGAAAAATGAGAATCGTCAGTGTAATCGGTAAGATATAATGCGACAGGCCATCATAATAAACCTTCACCCCCTCAACCGCAGAAAGAACCGAAATGGCCGGCGTAATAATCGCATCGGCGTAAAAAAGGCATCCCCCCAGAATCCCCAGCAATCCAATTCCATAATGTAACCATGGTTTATGGGCCGTTAGCTGAAGGTTCAGCGCGAGTAATGCAAAACCGCCCCCCTCTCCCTTGTTATCTGCGCGCAAAACGAAAATAACGTATTTCACCGTCACAATTAGAAGCAATAACCAAAACATCATGGATAGAATACCCATCACGTTTTCCATTGCGGCATCGGGGGCATGATGTCCAACGAATGCTTCTCTTACCGCATATAAGGGGGATGTTCCAATATCACCATATACAACGCCAAGCGCACCCAGCATCAATGCCGGCAGAGATGATTTTTGCGTCATGAGACAGGTCCCCTTTTTTCCAGATAATGCCAGAACCGCATACGTGCTCTGAAACTTTGTACCCTGAAACAGTGTACATAAGGTTAAGGAACGCGCAAAGACGCAAAATCAATAAGACACACGCACCAAATAAAGGCCGCATGCAGGGGCCGTGACGCCCGCTGCTGACCGGTCCCGGGCCGCCAGCATACGCGGAATATCATCCGGGGAAAAACGCCCCAGGCCTACCTGAACAATTGTCCCTACCATATTACGCACCTGATGGTGCAAAAAGGATCGTGCGCGGGCATGAATACGTATATTTGTCCCCATAGGGCCTTTATTTTCGGCAATCATATCAAGGGCATCCAGTGTCTTAATAGGGGATTTGGCCTGGCATTCACTGTCCCTGAAACTGGTAAAATCGTGATGCCCGATCAAATGCGCGGCAGCCGCCCGCATCGCATCCAAATCAATATCCGGATGCACCACCCACGCCCGATGAAGGTCCAGCGCAAGATCCGCAGATCGATTTACAATTTTGTATACATATTCCTTTTCACGTGCCGAAAAACGTGCGTGAAAATCATCTGGTACACATTCTGCTGTCAGGATGGATACCGGATAGTCTCGCAGGTGTGCGTTAATCGCCTTTAACACAAAAAAACCATCCTGATATTTGGGATCCAGATCCAGATCCGCGTGAATCACCTGACCCGCCGCATGAACCCCCGCATCCGTCCGCCCGGCGGCATGAATCGTCACACGCTGCTGGCAAAAGGCGTGGATAGCATCCTCGATCACCCCTTGAACAGATAAAATACCATCCTCTTGCCGTTGCCATCCCTTAAACGGGGTGCCATCGTATTCCACAATCATTTTGATCCGCATCATCATGATCCCAGCCTGTCCATAACACGCAGCATACCGCCGTTCAAAAATGATCTCATATCCATTTTTTTACCCGACGGGGCCTGGACCATCAGGACGGTATAAACAGACCCATCCGCGCAGGCAATCCGTCCGGATGAATCAAGAATTGTCCCGGGTGGATGATTTGTTTTTTCCCCCGCTTCTTTCCGGCCGGATAAGATTTTAAGGACCTGTCCTTCTGAAAGATCTACATAACTGCCCGGCCATGGGGTCATCCCGCGCACATGACAATCCACCTGATCCGCAGAAAGGCGCGCGAAATCCAAACGTCCCTCTTCTTTTGTCAGCATCGGTGCATGCGTTGCCAATGCCTCGTCTTGCGGGGATGCATGCACATGCCCCTCCAGCACCAGGTCATCCAGCACCCGTATCATCAAACGTGCGCCCATTTTGGATAACGCAGCAAACAAATCAGGCGATGTCTGATCCGGTCCGATTGCCAAGCGATCGGATACAATCATATCGCCCGTATCCATTCCTTGCGCCATTTGCATGATGGTAATCCCCGTTTCAGCATCACCGTTCAAAAGCGCCCGCTGGATCGGCGCGGCACCCCGATATTGCGGCAAGAGGGACCCATGAATATTGATGCACCCATAACGCGGGGCCGATAAAACAGCCGGCGGTAATAAAAGGCCATAGGCCGCAACCACCGCCACATCTGCCTTTAATGCAATAAATTGCGCCTGATCTTCCGGCGATTTACGCAGCGATAAAGGCGTTAAAACAGGGATATTGTGCGCAAGCGCGATGTCATGCACGGGGGTGTTTTGAATCTGCTGCCCCCGGCCCTTTGGTTTTGGTGCACGTGTATAGACCGCGACAACATCATGCCCGCTGGCAACCAACGCCTGCAGCGCCGGGACCGCAAAATCCGGCGTCCCCATGAAAATAATTCTTAATTTTTTATCCATTCGCCTTTTATTTCCTTAAGGACATGGCAATCAAAGCATATCCACCTGATCCTCACGGGTCAGTTTTTTCACCTTGCGCAAGATCATATTGCGTTTCAAAGACGATAGATAATCAATAAACAAAACACCATCCAGGTGATCAATTTCATGTTGGATCACGTGATTCAGCAGCGTGCCCTCACGCTCCAGTTCATGTGTTTTCCCGTAGAGATCCTGATACTGCACACGAACCAGCGCGGGGCGTTCAACTTCGGCATACTGGTCCGGGATTGAAAAGCACCCCTCCAGATACACGCTGCGTTCTTCGGATGCGCGCAGGATAACCGGATTGATCATAATCACAGGGTTTTTCTTTCCCCCATTCTTTTCGGTATGATCCACGTCAATAATCAGAAACCGTTTTAAAACACCGATCTGATTTGCGGCCAAGCCCACACCATTCGGTTTATCATAGAATGTATCCACCAGATTTTCGATATCTGCACGCACCGCATCATCGATTTTTTCAATCGCGTGTGCCTTTTGGCGCAGGACAGGGTCTGGGACAATCGTAATTGGAACAATGCTCATAATAAATACAGGACCATAATTTTTAATTTGTGGAAAAAATATGCGTAAAAAGTATTTCTGTCACCAGAACTGCTTTTCCCTTTTTTACAGGGATTATATATACATTTTAAGCCACTTTGTCATCTGATATCAACATATCGCGGGGTACATGGTCCAAATAGGGGACATCCGGCAAGATCGATGTCACAGATCCCTGATATTCCGCCATTTTTCGCACCTGGGGCAAAACACGGGATTCAGCCGCGCCCACGGCTGCGTTATAGGCATTGACGGCCGTGCCCAGATTCCGTCCCACTTTCTGCAAATGATCCAAAAAGGTGCCCATCCGCCCCTGCAGCTCTGTTGCCATATCGCCTATTTTCTGGGCATTTTCGGCCAGGGACTGTTGTTGCCAAGCATACATGATCACGCGCAAAAGACCCAAAATCGTCGTCGGAGAGGCCAGAATAACATTGGCGGACGCCGCGTCCTCAATTAAATCCTTATCCGCCGATACGGCCAGGGAAAAAAGCCCCTCGGTCGGTAAGAACATCACAACAAATTGCGGCGCATTAAATTGCCGCCAGTATTCCTTGGCACTCAATTCCTTGACATGGCGCCGCAGGTGGTCACGAAACGATTTGATTTGTTCATCGTTCAAGGTTAATGACTGTTCCCCTTCACCTGCCATTGCCCAATACGGCTCCAGCGGTGTTTTCACATCAATCACAACCGATAATCCACCCGGTAAATGAATAACAAAATCGGGCCGCTGGGTACCATCCCCGGCGGATCCGGTTTGAAGATTAAATTGCTGTTTAAAGTGGATGTTTTCAACCATCCCCACCAGTTCCAATGTGCGCGACAGCTGCATTTCCCCCCACCGTCCACGCGCCGATGAATTCCGCATCATATGAACAAGGGCCGACGTCTGCGCGCGCAATACCTTTTGATCATCCGCAAAGTTTTTCAAATGCGCATCCAAAACCGCCCCGCTTTGCCCCAGTTTCTCAAGCCGCGTTTCAACCTCTTTTAACGTTTTACCAATCGGGTCCACCATGTCGGCAATCGCCTTTTGTCGTTTTTCAAGGTCATAGCCCGAATCTTTTTGGACACTGGTCAACTTTTCCTGCGCCAGGTGCAGGAATTGTTCCTGAGTGGTCTGAAGCGCCTTGATCGCCGCCGCTTGAAACTGGGCCTCCATCACGGTGCTGGCCCCCGCCTGCAGGCCCAGCGCGGCCTGTGCCTCGGTCATACGTTTATAGATCCGCAGCACATACGGCAGAGCGACCAGCGCAAAAAACGCCGCGCCGCACAAAATACCCATCAGAAATGCTGGTCCATATGTTTCAAACATGGTAAAATCCATCCGTGTGTTATGCCAAAATCCGTTAATGGTGCCAGTATACGTCAATACTATCCAGAATTCGAGAAAAAGATGAACAAAAGTAATGGGAACGCCTTTTTATATATTCTGATTGCCGTTGCGCTTTTGGCGGGACTGACTTTTATCCTGTCACGAGGTCAGGATGGGGGCGAAAAGCACCTGTATGACCGCGCCGATGTGCAAACACGGGCGCAGCGCCTGATGTCCTATGTGAACGAAGCCAGTCAAGCCTGGCTGCAGATGCAGCAAACCGGGACTGATCTTTCGGAATTGGACCTGATGTACCCAGATGACGGGTCGTTCGAAACCCCACCGAACATCCATAAATTTTTTCATCCAAGTGGCGGCGGTTTTACCTATAACCCTATGGACAATGCGACATTTCAAGGATCAGCAGGCTTGCCTACCGGATGGAAGGCAACAATGATCAATGCCGATTATACAGACACATCGGGCACTGATTTCTTTCTAACATATATGAATATCGACCAAAATTTGTGCGCAAAAATCAATGAAATGACTATGGGCAATGCATCCATCCCCACTGCAACTTTTGATGCAGAGAATATTTTGGTGGATGCCAACAGTCCTTTAACCGAAAGTGACTGTCCAGAATGCGCAACCCATACCTCCATTTGCATAGAAGACAGCGAAAATAGATACGTTTACGTTAATCTGATTGGTCAGCGGTGATCAATCTTCGGTCACAGACGTATAAATAATTGTCCGCAGATCGGGGATTCCTGTTCCTTTTTCCGCACTGGTTGCAACCACACCTGGAAAGGCAGCGGGGCGCTTTTTAATCTCGGCATCGGTCTTTTCGATTATTACTCTTAATTCAGATTCGGATATTTGATCGCATTTTGTCAGCACGATGCGATACGATACCGCCGCTTCATCCAGCAATTTCATCACATCCCGGTCCAAATCCTTGATCCCATGCCGGCTATCAATCAGGATAAAGACGCACCGCAAACTGGCCCGCCCCCGCAAGAAGGTGCGGATCAGTTTATTCCATGCCGCTGACTGTGCCTTTGACACCTTGGCAAAACCATAGCCTGGCATATCCACCAGCAATAATTTTTGGGATAAGTTAAAGAAATTCAGCTGCTGGGTCCGCCCTGGTGTATGCGAAACGCGGGCCAGTGTTTTTCGCCCCGTCACGGCATTTACGAGGGATGATTTCCCCACGTTTGACCGCCCCACAAACCCGAATTCCGGTAGCGTAATCGGCGGCAGGCGATCCAGCGTTTCCGCCCCCGCCACAAAATCGCAAGGACCCGCAAAAAGGACGCGCGCAGATTCTGTCCGAGGATCGGTCATGATGATGATATCTCTTTTTCTGCTGCGGGTTCTTTTTCCTGTTTGTCACCGTCTTTTTTAAACCGTTCAAACAGGTGAATGGGAACGCCCATCGACCGCATAATGACCATTTGCTGAACGATAGATAAGAAGGCCGAGAATGACCAATAAATCACAAGCCCTGCTGCAAATTTCGACATGATAAAGCACACCACAACAGGATAGTAATAACTAAAGAAAATACGCATAAACGCATCCGTTGGCGGCGGCGACATCCGTACCTGCAGCATGATCATCACCAGCAAAAGTGTCGGCCAAATCCCAAAATGGAAAAAGCTATGCACATCATACGGCAATAATCCGAACAGGTTTAAAATGCTGGTCGGATCGGGCGCGGACAAATCCTTTATCCATCCAAAGAAAGGCGCATGGCGCATTTCAATCGCAACTGAAATCACTTTATACATCGCAAAGAAAATAGGGATCTGCGCCAAAATCGGCAAGCATCCAGAAAGCGGGTTTACCTTTTCCTTTTGATACAGTTTGACCAGCTCTTCCTGCATTTTCTGTTTATCGGATACATACTTTTTTTGCAGTTCCTGAATTTGCGGTGCTACTTTTTTCATCTTGGCAAACGATTTAAAGGAAGTGTTCGCAAGCGGAAAAACCGCAAGTCGCAGCATCGCCGTCAAAATCAAAATGGCCAGACCAAAGTTCCCAACATAATAAAAAATACAAACCATGAGGTAATAAAATGGCTTGGTCAGAAAATAAAACCATCCAAAATCCATCGCCAGATCAAAATGCGGCAGATTTAAGTTTTCTTCATATGCATCCAGCACACGCAATTTTTTCGCCCCCGTGAAAACATGCATGGTCGATTGTATATCCTTGCCGTTTTCAGCCGTCAGGGGCGCGCCCATTGTATCCACCTGATACCGCGGCTGCGCATACGTATCTGCTGTATTTTGAACCGGACGATAGGTGATCCGATACGTTGTGTTTGTTTGCTGGTCTGGCACAAGTCCGGCAAAGAAATACCGCGATGTCATTCCAATCCAACCGGCTGTCCCTTGATATGTTTCGGCCCCCTGCCCCAGATCAGCCCACGGCTTATACCCTTTCGCCACATACCGGTCGGTGATATACCCCACTGCCCCCTCATGAACCACACCTGTCTGGTGATCTTTTGGCACACCATGCTGGGTAAGCAGCGCATAGGGCGTTAGCGTCACAGCCCGGCCCGATTTATTCTGGACACCATCTGTCACCGTAAACATATATTGATCATCCAGCGCAAAGGTCCGGGTAAAGATCAGCCCGGCGCCATTGTTCCATGATAATGTAACATGGCCGGGTTTCTGGTCTTGTACGGCCCATGTCGTATCTGGTCCCGGCACCTTGACATCCGCATCATCCGAAAGCCAGCCTGTCTCGTTATAAAATGGGTTTTCTGTGCCATTTGGCGTCAAAAGATGAATGTTTTCTTTTTTACCCTGCGCCGTGAAATAATCCTTGAGCACCACATCATCAATCCGGCTCCGGTGCAGCGGAATATGCGCCATAATATGATCATTTTCGATCATCACCCGGGTGCCCGAACCGATCACATCGGCAACCGGGCGCGGCGCGGGGGTCATTTGCACGGTCCCTTCCGCGATCATTTTTTGCTGCTGCTGCGCGATTTGTTCCTGGTGCGCCGCCAAACGGTCCTGGCGCGGCTTCATAATAAAAACTTCAAACCCATAACCAATAACAAATGTCAAAACGACAAACAGCAGGATATTCCACCAATCTTTGTTCTGGGGGCGGCCATCGTCACGAAAGGGGGTCGGGTTAAAGGTCATGTGTTTTTTCTTTTATAATAAAGTTACAATATCAGAACTGTGGTCCCGCGTTTATACAAAAGCAAGGGGGGTGTCGTCCAGTCGTCATTTTGTCCGAGGGATATTTATAGGCCTGTTCATGAAATATGTCATTATTTCATTGACATATGATTATCAAAATTTTATAACCCATATACACTTCGTTTTGATAAAAAGGTCTTTATATATGGGCATCACGAAATCTCTTTGCCGTTTTTTTAACCAGGTTTTTATGTCCGAAGAAGATTTTTTTCAGGACGCCGTTTTAAACAACGATGTTGGCACCGTACGATCCATATTTGAACAGGCCGATCCAGAAAAACAAAAAACACTGTTGACCCATCCAGATTCACGCGGCCGATCCACGTTTAACCTGGCCATTCGTGGTGGCAACGGACATATTATCCATACACTGCTTCAGACCGATGTGCTGGCCGACATATTCATATCTCGCACCACATTTGAATATGCCCAACACGGCGATTCTGATGTAACCCGAATACTGCTTTTGGCTTTTGATGATCAAACCCAATTTAATGCGATGTGCAAAGAAGCATGGGATTGTTTTTGGTATGATGACAATGCGGATCATACATCGGCAATTTTCGCCGCCATTCTTGAAAATAGAAATAATCGCAATGACCCTCTGGCAAAACTTGGTTCATTTGTTCATGACATAATGGAAGATATGACCATTCTGTCTGCCGATATGGATCCTCTGCCGCGTGCATCCATGACCTTACAATATCGCAAAGGCCTTCAAACCGTTCTTCATGCTATTGATTTTGTCGCAGAAGACAACAGGGATGATATGGATGTGATGGCCCCCGCATTACGGGCTCTTATTGTCGATGTCCTTGACAAAGCGGACAAGCTGGGGATCGAAGAAATATACGGACCTAAAAATATTCCATTTTCACCTGGTATTCTTACGCATGCCCTTCTTCGGCAGCAAGATTCGGAAATAAGGTCAACGCAGCCACGTCCAAATGGTGGCATTGAATATGGTGTATAGAAAAATATTTCAACCCCAATCAAGGATTATAATCACATGACATCACACGGTTCCTTTAACGGCGCGGCATCCGATTTATCCCGATTTGATGAGGCCATATCCTTTATTTCCAAGCATGATGGAGGACCAGAGGCCGCCGGATCTTTACGGTATATGATGTTTAGGGATGAGAGCCATGCGGCTTTAAACCAGAAAAAGGTTTTGTTTTCCCGTATGGTGTGTGCCAGCCACGCGCAACCCGATCCGGAATGTCTGGTTACACTTTTGGCTTATGCCAACCGTTTTCAGGATCCTGAGGATGAGTATGCCCTAATGGCCCAGTTTTTTAATTCATTAACCGACATGTTTGACCCATCTCATCATCCCGCCCTTTTCCAAAAACTGCTGGATGATGTGGATACGGTTACGGCAAAATGGAAAGATATGCCCGCGGCCCTATCTGCAATGGGGTTTTCTTCGGCCAAGCTGGCCCAATATGAACTGTCTATGCTGGTTGTTGCCTATGCCCCGGAGGAGATGGAGATGGAGATCCCCGCTAGATTAAAGATACCATCAGGATTATTGTGGGAGGCCCTGTCTACCGCCGTTTTGCTGCAAAAGAAAGAACAAGCTGCAGCGGCTCCAACTGGGGTGTCTTCTCCCCCGACCCCTTGAAAAAATCTTTGAGGAACTGCCACCGCTTTTTGGGAAGATCCGCGCATTTCCCCCCTTGCGTTTTGGATTAAAAACCACTAAAGACCGGCGCTATAACAACAAAATCGATGCCTACTCGTTGATTGTGTTGTCTCAAAATGATTACATAAGGGCTCGTAGCTCAGCTGGGAGAGCGCCGCAATGGCATTGCGGAGGTCGTCGGTTCGATCCCGATCGAGTCCACCATTTTATCTATTCCCTGTTTTTTCCGGTGCTTTGCATTAAGCTTCAAAAAAAGACGTCAAGATACCCCTGTTTTTCCCTTTGTCTGGGTAAAACAGCCGTGCTTCACATCCTTTTTTCAACCTTTTTTGCTTTTCTCTCTTCTTCTTTTGTTTTTCCCTTTTTTTCTTTCTCTCTTCTTTTATCTTCCTATAAAAAACGGCGCGCCGCCTGGGTGTGGTTCTTTCTCGGTCTGCAGATCGATATAGGATATATATCCTAATAACGTACCCGAGTCAAGAAAA
>CAZQLB010000035.1:0-12542 GCA_964593915.1 uncultured Pseudobdellovibrionaceae bacterium | reverse complement strand
CAATAACGATGGTCGAAATAAGATAAAGAAAATACAAGATCGAAAAGGCAAATACAGCCCAGCTAAAGAATCCTAAAAGACCATGCAGGGCCATGTGAAAAGAGGAGGGATAGGGAAAAATTGCGGAACAGTCAGTTGCACCGAGGTTTCCGCCCGGACAATTATAGGGGGTGTCCGATCCAAAAAATGTACCGCTTGGCATGATTCCTGTAAATCCAAGGGTGCGATCCAATAATGTTAAAGCGATATCTTTTTCCGGATGAGGCGTGATGGTGTAGTTGTAAATATGGCTTATTAAATCCGAGGTATTGAGTAATCCCCTAGGTTCCGTGATCGCTGCTTGCGCTGGGGGAAAGATAATGTATAGTGCCGCAAGAATGAAAAGAGAGACGAAGCAAATGTATGCTGCGATAATCGCAAAGAAAACGACGATCTGATCAATTGTTTTTAGGGTGAATTTGAGTTGTGCACTGGCAGCACGAATAACGTCCAGCATGCCAAATGTTCCGAATTGATTATCCTGAGCATAGGGGTGGGTGGACGGCAAAAGCCGGGCTGTTACAAAAATATGGGCAAAAAGGGCGGATAATATCGCAAATGGCGAGCGAAAGGCGTCTCTCATCCGGGGGATAATCCCAGGTAATAAGACATAACGTATGACATCCCCTGATTTAATGTCGATTTTCACTTAAAATATGAACTCCACGCACACCCAAGTGGCTCTTCAAATTTATGATTAATTTGACTTTATTCTATCATTTTTTGTGTCGCTTGTCGCGTTTTATACAAGTAGATGATGGGAATATCCCGTGAAAAAAAGCCCGGAGCAGAGGCGTCCAGGCTTTTTTGATATATTAAAGTAATAAAATTACGTTTTTGTATTAAACAAACAGCGTGATTAGCGGCGCAGTCCCAATTTGGCAATAATGGCCAAATAGCGGTCATTATCAATCTTTTTCAAATAATCCAGCAAAGAACGGCGGGACGCTACAAGACGCAGCAAGCCGCGGCGGCAGGACAAATCTTTTTTATGGGTTTTCATGTGTTCGGTCAGCATAGAAATACGATCAGACATAAGAGCTACTTGTACCTCTGGGGACCCTGTATCTTTTTCCGCGCGCTGATAGGTTTTGATAACGTTTGCTTTGTTTGCTTCAGATACCGACATCGTTTTACTCCTTGATATTAAATGTTAAATACGCGAACGGGGACCAAACGCGGGCCTGTGACGGATAAAAGCGCCACGTCCTTGTCTTCGTGTACAGCAATCGCCAGCGTATCATCTGTTATGCGGGGATCGAGGCCCGCTTCTGATAATCGCTGCACGTCCATGCGGGACACGCATTCAAGGGTTTGTCCTTGTTTGAGCCGAGTGGTTTCACCTGCTGTTATCGTCAAGGCCGGGATGTCGTCTAGCGCCTGACGCAGGGGAAGCACAACCGTCTGCGGGTCGGACTTTAGCGCATTCTCCAGGAAAGATTCAAGCGAAATCGCTGTTTTTTCGGAAAAACAACCCACTTTTGTACGGCGGAGGGCTGAAACATACCCTTTTGTCCCCAGGATTTCGGCTAAATCCCGTGCAATCGACCGGACATACGTACCTTTGCCGCATTCGCATTCCAATGTGGCTGTGTCGGCTGTGTGGGATAAGAGTGTTAGATTTTCAATAAAAACATCTCGTGCCGGAAGGTCCACAGCGGTTCCGGCGCGTGCCAAGTCATACGCCCGTTCCCCATTGATTTTGAGGGCAGAGAACTGGGGCGGAACCTGTTTGACCGTGCCGATGAAACGGGGCAGGGCCGCCTGAATTTGTGATTCATCGGGGCGAATGGATGACTGGGCGATCACTTTCCCTTCGGAATCGTCTGTATCCCGGGCCTCGCCCCACGTGACGGTAAAAACATAAGTTTTCATGCTGTCGGTGACATAGGGCAAAACTTTTGTCGCTTCACCAAGGGCGATCGGTAAAATACCGGTTGCAAGGGGATCCAATGTGCCCGCGTGCCCGGCCTTTGCCGCCTGAAGCGTATAGCGGATTTTATTTACCATATCAGATGATGTGACTCCGGCCGGTTTATCGAGGTTGATCCAGCCATTGATATTCAATTTTTTTCGTTTTGTTGTTGTCATTTTCTTGAGTAGGGCTGTAATATGAAAATATTATTGATATAAGAGAACAGAAATACTTATTCGTCTTGCGGGATATTGGCCGATCGGATCAGCCGATCAATGTGGTCGGCATGGGCGAATGTGCGATCTTCTTCAAATTTAATCTGCGGCATATAACGCAGGCGTATCCGTTTTGAGAGTTCATGCCGGATCACTGGGGCAAAGGCATGCAGGGCCTGCATTGTATCACGCAGATCAATACCCCCAAGTGTCATAACATAAAAGGTCGCATTTTTAAGATCAGGGGATACCGACACTTCTGATATTGTAATACGCGATCCATCCATTAACAAAGGATGATCAAAACCACCACGCTGAAGAATTTGAACAGCCGCATGACGTAGTTCTTCACCAACCTGAAGCTGGCGTTGACTGGGGCCTTTTGTATGGTCACGTGTTGTCATTTTAATATGAAGCCTCTAACGCTTTTGTTTTTAATTTTTGATACGTTTGATCCCATTTTTGTTCTTTGTTTTTAGGAATAGAATAAGCCCGTTTTACACAACCATTTTTGTCTACCGTTACCTTTTCTTTCAAAATCCCTAAACGGATAAGTTCAAAGGCGGTCAAAACAACATCTGATCCCTTTAGAAAAATGTTTTGGATCAAGTCTCTTACGGATGGGTGCTGGACCTGATTAAATGCATGGCTCAGGATATCATCCGTTGTGATCTGTTTCCCTGACGACCGAATAATATCCATAAGCAAACCTTTTCGTACAACCGGAGAAAGGTCTGACCATAGTATATCCGGATTCAGATGTTCCGTCATCGCATTACTCAAGTGATCGTTTTTCCTGTATCACATCAAAGCATTCGACCATGTCACCTTCGCGGATATCGTCATAGTTTTCAAATGCCATCCCGCATTCTGTGCCTTCGTTCACTTCTTTGACTTCATCCTTGATGCGTTTCAATGTTTTCAATGTGCCCTCATGAATGACAACATCATCGCGCAGCAGGCGAACTTTGGACCCACGTTTCACGGATCCCGATGTAACCATACATCCAGCGACTTTACCCACTTTTGTAATATTAAAGACTTGGCGAATTTGTGCCTGGCCCAAGTATTCTTCACGCACAATTGGACTGAGCATACCAGACAGGATTGTTTTTACATCATCAATGATATTGTAAATAATGCTGTAATACTGAATCCGGATCTGGAAAGTATCTGCCTGTTCACGAGCCTGCGCATTTGCGCGAACATTAAACCCAATGATCAGGGCGTTCGATGCCCGTGCAAGGCTGATATCTGATTCCGTGATGGCACCAACGCCCGTGTGCAGGACGCGAACACCAACTTCGGTATTATCCTCGGCAATTTTTGCAAGGGAGGATGCAATGGCTTCGACCGAGCCATG
Source organism: uncultured Pseudobdellovibrionaceae bacterium (assembly GCA_964593915.1). Taxonomy (GTDB): domain Bacteria; phylum Pseudomonadota; class Alphaproteobacteria; order Micavibrionales; family Micavibrionaceae; genus CAZLPZ01. Next base: position 9,010 of record CAZQLB010000035.1, on the reverse strand, counting down.
CACGTCGGCCTTGATCACAACGGCCAATTCTTTTTTACCGCCGCCCTGTGCCTGTGCCAGCAGATCTTCGAACGATTTGCCGCCGGATAGGGCCAGGGATGCCGCATCTCGTTTTTTGCGGGCACGGTAATCAGATACCTGGCGGGCTTTTGATTCATCGGGGACGACATGGAATTCATCGCCCGAACTTGGTGTTCCGGAAAGTCCCGTTATTTCAACAGGCTGTCCTGGTTCTGCCATTTTAATCGGTTTGCCGTGGTCATTGCGAATGTCGCGGATGCGGCCCCATTCAGCGCCAACCACAAAGATGTCCCCAACGTGTAGGGTTCCGTTTTGAATCAAGATGGTTGCTACAGATCCGCGCCCTTGTTCCATTTTGGATTCGACAACGCTGCCGCGTGCGGATCCAGATGGGTTGGCTTTTAGATCCAGAACTTCTGCTTGCAGCATGATGGTTTCAAGCAGCTTATCGAGATTCATTCTCTTTTTAGCCGATACTTCAACCGTTAAAACATCGCCGCCCATATCCTCGACAACCAATTCGTGTTGAAGCAGGTCTTGTTTGATCTTCATCGGATTTGCATCGGGCAGATCGATTTTGTTGATCGCAACGATAATAGGTACCTTTGCCGCTTTGGCATGGCTGATGGCCTCGATCGTTTGGGGCATGATGCCGTCATTTGCGGCCACAACTAATACCACGATATCCGTTATATTCGCACCGCGCGCGCGCATTTCCGAGAATGCGGCGTGACCAGGTGTATCCAAGAAAGTGATTTTTTCACCAGATGGAAGTGAAACCTGATAGGCGCCAATATGCTGGGTAATCCCGCCGGCTTCACCCGCTACGACATTGGCTGAACGCAGAGCATCCAGCAGGGATGTTTTTCCATGATCGACGTGACCCATAATGGTAACAACGGGGGGACGCAGAATGGTATTCAGTTCTATGTCCTCTGTTCCAATCAAATCTGTTTCAACGTCTGCGTCTGTTACGCGGCGTACCGTATGACCAAATTCTGTCGCGATCAATTCGGCTGTATCCGCGTCGATCAATTGGTTGATCGTTGCCATCACACCCATTTTCATGAGTGATTTAATGACATCACCGCTGCGTTCCGTCATCCGGACAGATAATTCTTGAACCGTAATCGTCTCAGGGATAACGACTTCACGCACGATTTTCTTTGCGGAATCTTTTAACGCAGATTGATTTTTGGCTTTTTCACGTGCACGCCGCATAGAGGCCAAGGAGGGCCCCCGTTCTTTGTCGTACATCTGATTTAGAACCTGGTTAACGGTTAAACGACCAGATTTGAGGGATACGTTTTCATCTTGATCTTTACGGGAGGAGGGGGTGCGCACTCCGCCGCGTTTCATGCGTGAACGATAGCTTTCCTCTTCGGCTTCATCTTCGTCGTTCAAAGAAGCGGGAGGGCGTTTGTAACCGGGCTGAGTACTATCGGGCTGTTTCCGGCTGTCTTGTTCTTGCCGCATACGATCTTCTTCTGCTTTGCGGCGTTCTTCTTCAATGCTTTGAAGTTCAGCAAATTCACGGGCACGCAGTTCATCACGCGTCAGAGGCCGTTTGTTCGGTGTATCCTTTGCTTGTTCGGTTTCTTGAATCCGACGTTGGGCTTCCTCTGTTTTGCGACGTTCTTCCTCTTCCAATGCGTGCTGAATAGCTTTCAGGCGTGCATCACGTTCCTCTTCTGTCAGATGAGCAAAGGAATCTGGCGTTTGGATGGTATGTATAGATGTATTTTCATCGTGCGCTTTTCCGGTGGCCGGCGTTGCTACACCGGTGCGTTTACGGCGAACCTCAACAGCCACAGTTTGACTACGGCCCTGGGAAAGGCTTTGCCTGATTTGCATGTTGGGCGCCGCTGTGCCACCTTTCAGGCTAAGAGTGCCCTTTGGGTTGAGTGACAGCGTTTTCTTGTCGCCATCTTTTGTTTCGGTCATTCCGTTCTCCAATCATCTTTGATACACGCAAAAATTATTAAGCGGCATCAGAGCTGTTAAACCATATTTCACGAGCCTTCATAATCAAGGCATTTGCATCATTCATGTTAATGACATCAGCACCCAGCATTTCAACCAGTTCATCGCCAGCAAGATCCGCCAGATCTTCACGGCTTTTTACGCCATGCTCACCAAGTTTCAGGGCCATATCTGTTGTAATGCCATCTAATTCGATCAGGTCATTTTGCAGGCCTAATTCAGATTGGCGATCAGCCAATTCCTTTTTCTTGGTTTCAATCCAATTTTGGGCACGTGATTGAATTTCAACCGATACATCTTCAGTAAATCCTTCAATCGCATTCAATTCATTTAGTTCAGCATCTGCCAGTTCTTCGACCTTTGTAAAGCCTTCGGCGACAAGAAGCTGCGCGATCACTTCGTCCACATCAAGTGCTTGCAAGAACAGGGATGTACGGGTGCGGAATTCTTCGGCGCGGCGTTCAGATTCCTCGGCTTCAGTCAAAATATCAATATCCCAACCTGTTAAAATAGAAGCTAAACGCACGTTTTGACCACGGCGACCGATAGCGAGTGAAAGCTCTTCTTCAGCAACGACGACGTCCATACGATGTTTTTCTTCATGCAAAACAACCTTTGCAACTTTTGCGGGGGCGAGGGCGTTTACAACAAACGTTGCTGTATCTGCGGCCCAGGGCACGATGTCAATTTTCTCGCCCTGCAATTCACCAACAACGGCTTGAACACGGCTGCCGCGCATCCCAACGCAGGCTCCAACAGGGTCCAGATTGCTGTCACGGCTGACAACAGCAATTTTTGCACGGGATCCAGGATCACGTGCAACACTTTTAATCGTGATGGTGCCTTCATAAATTTCAGGCACTTCCATGGTAAAGAGTTTTGCCATGAATTGTGGATGTGTACGGGATACGAAAATCTGCGGACCGCGTTGCTCGTGACGTACATCATAGATATAGCCGCGGATACGATCACCCACTTTGAAATTTTCGCGGGGAATTGCTTCATCGCGGCGCATATAAGCCTCGGCACGGCCCAGATCAACGGTCACGTTGCCGTATTCAACACGTTTAACAGTCCCATTGATAATTTCGCCCATACGGTCCTTAAACTCTTCGTATTGGCGCAGACGTTCTGCTTCGCGCACTTCCTGCATAATGACTTGTTTTGCTGTTTGGGAGGCAATGCGTCCAAAATCAACGGGTGGTAGATCATCAACCAGAACATCGCCAACCTGTGCACCCGGTTTAATGCGTGCGGCCATTTCAGGCGTAATTTGAGCGTGTTCATTTTCAATTTGATCGGCTTCGCGTACTTCGCGGTACCGCTTCATGTGAATGGCGCCTGTCTTGCGATCCATTTCAGCGCGGATATCATGTTCCATTCCGTATTTTGTACGGCCTGCTTTTTGAATCGATTTTTCAATCGCGGCAATCACCATTTCACGGTCAATATTTTTTTCACGGGCCAACATATCCACAAATTGCAGAAGTTCGTTCATTTTATCGCATTCTCCTTTGGGTTTACGACAGTCTGTTGTGTTTCTTCATCCTCGGCAACGACAGGTTTTGGCCGCATCGCTTTGAGTAATTCATCGGTTAATTTTAATTTTGCCTTTGCAATCATGTCATAGGCAAAATGAAATGTTGTCTCGCCCAGCGAAATGGAAATGCCTTCGTCCGTTGCATCCACCAGCTTGCCGGCAAAGTTCTTTTGATTATTGTGCGGGATCGCGAGTTCAACGCGAACATCAAAGCCAATATATCGTTTGTAATGCGCGGGTTTAACAAGCGGACGGTCAATCCCGGGGGAGGACACCTCAAGCCGATAGGCAGATTTGATCACATCTTCAACTTCAAGATGAGTGCCGATGGTGCGTGACAGCTTTGCACACGTATCCAGATCAATCGTCTGTGTTTCCGGATTTTGGATCAGGATTTGAAGTGTTACGCCCTGGCCACGTCCCATGAATGACAGGTGGACGAGTTCCAGCCCTTGATCCGCCAAAAGGGGCTCAATCATTTGTTCCAGTTTATGTTCCAGCGTGGTTGTCACAGCAGGTACGGTCCTTTTTATTCAACAAAAAAGGCGGGATCCTTTCGGAGCCCACCCCAACATATTTTATAAGTATGGGATAACTTTACGGTAGTTATAGGCCACCTTTGGGTTGCGGGTCAAGATTTATTTTGATTTTCGGGCTTCTATGAGGCAGGTAAAAAAATCAGCCAAAAAGAAGGATTTATACTCTGCTACAGATCATATAATGGGCACGCCGACCCTCACGCTCGCCTTTTTCCATATATCTTGTTGTGAGAGGCCAGTCAGCGGGCGGGGTATAGGTATCGGCAGGCCCCTTATAAGGGCATGTGAAAGCCGGATGAGCATGAATGTGTTCGATCATCCAGGTGGCGTAATCTTCCACATCTGTTGCCAGAATCAGATCTCCTTGCGGGGCCAGGACACGAGCAAAAACATCCAGCATATCTGCGCGGATGATCCGCCGTTTGTGGTGCCGGGCTTTTGGCCAGGGGTCCGGATTTAAAACAAATAATTTATTCAGGCTATTATCCTGCAAACTTAATATAATATGTAAAGCGTCATCCATATAAACGCGGACATTTTGATCTGAAAGGACAGAGCTTTTTTCTTTGCATGATCGGTCCAGGGCCCCCAAAAAAGCAGACATGCCATTAACATAAGGTTCTGCGCCAATCAGCCCAACGTGCGGATTTTCGGTCATGCGTGCCAAAAGATGTTCCCCAGACCCAAATCCGATTTCCATCCAGATGTCCGGATAGGGAGATGAAAACAGGGATCGTGGATCCAGGCTTTTATCCCTGGACAATTTTGCCGGTGGAATACCAACGTCCTCAAGGTGGTCCAGCGCGCTGCGCCGTGTACCTTTCAGCGGACGGCCATTACGCCGCCCGAATGACCTGATGCCGCGCGTTGCGGCATCATTATGAGAATTTAAAACCGGTATATCCATTGAAAGAGGGATTAGCCCAATATTTTACGTAGGCCGTCAACCAGATCCAGTTTTTCCCAGCTAAAACCACCATCGGCATCGGGCGTGCGGCCAAAATGACCATAGGCTGCTGTCCGTGCATAGATGGCTTTGTTAAGGCCCAGATGCGTGCGGATGCCGCGCGGGGACAGGTCCATCAACTGTTCAATCGCATCAACGATTTCTAATTCAGGTACGGTGCCTGTTTCTGATGTGTTGACGTACAGGGAAAGTGGTTTTGAAATACCGATGGCGTATGACAGCTGGATCGTACATTTATCAGCATAGCCAGCCGCCACAATATTCTTAGCCAGATAACGCGCAGCATATGCAGCAGAGCGATCAACTTTTGTAGGATCTTTTCCTGAAAAAGCACCGCCGCCATGGGGCGCAGCACCGCCATATGTGTCCACGATAATTTTCCGGCCTGTTAATCCCGAATCTCCAACGGGGCCACCAATGACGAAACGGCCGGTTGGATTGACGTAAAAATGATCCTCGCCGCACATCCATCCTTCGGGTAGAATTTCTTTGACCAAAGTGCGGGCGATATCGCGAATATCGTCTTGAGACATGCTTTCAGCATGCTGGGTGGATAAAACAACGGATGTTGCCTTGACGGGTTTTCCATCCTTGTACTGAAGGGTAAACTGGGACTTCGCATCCGGTTCAATCCCCTTGATAGCGCCGGAATGGCGGCCCACAGAAAGTTTGCGAAGCAATTCATGAGAGTAATATAAAGGCGCAGGCATAAAGGCCGGCGTTTCATTTGTGGCGTATCCAAACATAATGCCCTGATCGCCGGCACCCTCATCTTTCGATCCAGCAGCGTCAACGCCAACGGCGATATCGGCGGATTGCGCATGCAGAAGGTTTGTTATTTGCACCGTTTTATACGAAAATCCGTCTTGGTCATATCCGATTTTCTGGATGGTATCGCGCACAACTTGATTCATCTCTTCTTTTGAGATTTCGGTATTTGCGCGGGTTTCGCCAATGACGAAAACAGTATCGGTTGTCGCCGCTGTTTCAATCGCGCAGCGCGCATAGGGGTCGCGGGACAAGTGTAAATCCACAAGCGCGTCAGAGATTTGATCGCATACTTTGTCTGGATGTCCTTCGGAAACAGATTCACTGGTAAATAAATAATCTTTAAGCATATCAGTCTTTAACACAGGGGTTGGTAGCGTGGCAAGTTTAGCAGGCATACAAATTGCTCCTTAAGTAATATCAAGGTGAGAATAGTAATGAGGGAAGGGGCAGACTGCAAGTGGGGAAAAGAAAATATTATTGCTATTCTTTGTCCGTGACGCTGTCGGCCATTTGTTTGATGATTTTCAAAATGTTTTTCCGAATTTTCGGATCTTCAATTTGATAATATGTTTTGACAAGATCAATCGTTTCTTTTCGTGTAAAGACATCCTGGCTATTTTCAAAAGGTTCTTGATCTTCGGCCAAACCAGCAACGATCAATTTTTCAACTACAGCATCGAAAAAGTAATTTGGATCGACGCTTAATATTTTCGATAATTGATAGAGTCTTGATGCGCTAACGCGATTTTTACCCTGTTCATACTTTTGAATCTGTTGGAATGTCAGCCCCGTGGCTTCGGCCAGAGATTCTTGGGTCAATCCCAAAAGGGATCGGCGTTGACGTAAACGTTGGCCCACATGGATATCAACATCCGTTGGGCCTTCTTTTTTCTTAAACGGGGCGCGTTTTAATGCAGCAGTCATGATCGTACGTTTTTATCGTATTTCTGTGTGAAAAGGAAGAATCTTTACGCAAATTATCTCGTTCTTATCGAATATCGAACTATTCAATAAAAAACAACTAACCTAAAGTTTAGAATGATTATTTGTAATATAGTTTCGCAAAATTAGTAAAAATAGGCCTGCACCAAGTATAAAAAAGGCTAAATCACCGTATTTTTTGTAAAAATTATATTTTGCTGAATACAACCATAGGGTTGATATATTTGATTGTTGCACGTTATAGGGGTTTTTGTTTTGAATTTGTCCCCATGGATTGATTGTTGCAGATATCCCTGTGCCTGCAACACGTATCATGGATTGGCCATTTTCGATGGCGCGGGCCCGTGCTTGGGCCAGATGTTGATAGGGGCCGGCACTATTTCCATACCATGAATCGTTTGTAATGTTCACAAGGATCGGCGCAGATGTGGCCGAAATACGTCGGACTTCCTCTGGAAAAATAACTTCGTAGCAAATGAGCGGGCTAATAGATATGGAATTTTGAAGCGCAAGAGGCTCAGGTTCGGGGCCGGATTGTAACCCATCGAACTTGGCCAGCGGGCCAAACGGGATGATGTCCTGAAATGGCATATATTCTCCAAATGGGACCAGGTGATGTTTGTCATATGACTGGATCATTTGGCCGGCCTGGTCATAGATCAAAAGGCTATTATAAAAAGTGGGGTACGGCGTTGTAAAACCCGCGCGAATAGCGCCCGTGATCAGAACGGATCCAGCGGGATAGTGCAAAAGCATATTTTTAATTTCGCGTCTTGCCACGGGGCTTTCGGTTAATTCCGGAGGCAAAGCTGTTTCCGGCCAGACAACCAGAGTTTTGATATTCTTTATCGGTCCTTGAGGCATAGAAAGCTGAATATGCTTGTAAAAATGATCCCCGATTTTATCGCTGTCCCATTTTTCAGATTGGGGGATGTTGGCCTGGACCATAACCACTTGGACAGGGGGCGTGTTGTCCGCGGCGGATGTTTTTTCGCGCGCGTCCTGTAAGGAAAGATGGCCATAAAAAAGGACCCCGATAAAACTGAGAATTGCCCCTATTTGAAAGGGCCAATGGCGACGGATGTCTTTGTTAGTCATAATTGCCAAGACGATTGATAATGTCCACCATATGGTTAGGACAGAAAGAGTATAGGGGCCGATTGCCGATAAAGATTGAAAAACAGGCGCCGTTTCCGACCATATATAGGCCGGCATATTCCACGGAAATCCGGTTAACATATGGGCGCGCGCATATTCGGCGGCGCCAATTCCCCAAACCATGATCACGGGTGTTATTGTTTTTATATTATTGGTGGATAGAAAACGGAATAGGGCCCCTATTACAATGGCGGGGTACAGTGATAACAGAAGCGGCAACCCCAAAAGCGCAAAAGGATACGCCCATGCATAAGGGTTTCCGTCAATCAAAAGAGCATTGCCCACCCACGACAGGGAGAAGGTAAAAAACCCCATAAACCAGCAGTATGTATACAATGCGGGCTGGATAAAGGCGCGGGGCGGAATGGTTGTAAGTGCGCGATATAAAGCAGCCAGGCCCAGTACGTAGAATATAAAAGAGAAGGGCGAAATATCTAATAACCCCCCTGGAATACCGGCGTGCGGGATAGACAGCGCGGCGATGAGTCCCGCGCAAAACATGTAAAGCGACGTGATCATGAATCAAGAGGGAGATAGGGGTTATCAATACCAAAGTCAGCAAGAATTTCGTTTTCAAGGCGCTGCATTGTACGGGCCTGGCCCGGTGTCATGTGGTCATATCCGCAAAGGTGCAGGGTTCCGTGGACGATTAGGTGGATAAAATGATTTGTAAATGTTTTTTTGTCGGCCTTGGCTTCGGTTTCAATGATATCGTGGGCCAGCACCATATCACCGATCATAAAAGGCATGCCTGGGATCGCCGCGTCTGTTCCCATTGGAAAAGAGAGTATGTTTGTCGGTTTATCTTTTTGCCGATGTTCCTTGTTTAATTTATGAACAGCTGCGTTGGTTGTTAAAAGAACAGACAGTTCGTACCGTTCATGCTTGAGTTTGAATTTATGTTGAGACAACAGCGCTGTTTCAATTGCGGCAATCATCTTTTTTTGAAGACGGGGAAACTTTTTTTGCCAATTCGGGTCTTCGATCTTGACGCTGATATCAAGGCCAATGTCGATCATGATTTCTTTTTCTTGTCCCGTTTGTCATAGGCACCAACAATGCGGCCAACAAGCGGATGACGTACAACAT
>CAZQLB010000034.1:0-12633 GCA_964593915.1 uncultured Pseudobdellovibrionaceae bacterium | reverse complement strand
TACAAAATAGAATTGATGTTGCGGGATTACTCCCGCCCGTGTGCATCCAATAAGGACAAAGCGCCCCTCTGTCAAGAGGGGCGTTGTCATTCTCTGGTTCTTATTTTTTATAACACAGCCCTAAAAAACAGGGCTATCAACGCCCATAAGGTGCCGTCAGTGATGCCTTGGCCAGCATGTGCGTCCCCAGCATAAAACCGACCATGGCCGGGGAGGCGTCAGCGGGGATGTCCAGCCTTTCAGCCGACAGCGCATAAACTGTTATAACATACCGGTGCGGCGCACCTGGCGGAGGACACGGGCCCCCGTACCCCTGAACACCATAGTCATTTCTGGCATGGATAATTTTGTTTGGGATTGTAGCGCCGCCCGACCCAGCCCCTTGAGGCAAGCCATCTGAATTTGCTGGTATATTATACATAACCCAATGCCACCAGCCGCTGCCTGTTGGCGCATCCGGATCATACATTGTGACTGCAAAACTTTTGACTCCTGATGGGGCATCGGTCCAATTTAATGCCGGGGACGCATTTTCCCCTGTGCATCCAAAACCACTAAAGACAAACTTGGCGCCTATTTTTTCACCTTCTTTGATATCCGCACTTTTTAGTGTAAGTGCCTGCGCGGAGCCAAAAGAAAAAAGTAAACAGAGAGAAAATAATAGAAATAACCGCATAACTGCTCTCCTTTTTCACGCAGATGTAGAACTTCTTGTATCCATATCCGGGTCTTGCCAGTTTTCTGTGATCCAATTTACAGGACGAATATGTTTATACACCTTTTTATACCACACGGCTGGCCACTGACCAACAGCGGCTTCATCTGGATCAGGTTTTCCGGTAAAAGCCACAAGACGGGCCCCATCCGGTAATTTTGGTGTCTTCATCCAATTCAATGGAAAAGGGGGGATACAGCTGTGCTTAAAGCTGACACACCATTCACGCGGCCAAAATTTCTGTTCTGGGATCATGGCCGATATATACTGCTGCTCAATCTTATAATCCCGCATGATCGCCATAGGGTCAGCGGCAAAATCATCATAAATCTTTTTATAGCGCCCAACCGGAAACCGAAAAACAGACGTGTTCCCGATGCCCTGTCCTAACTGAGTCCAATTTTCAATAACGCAGTATTCGCCCGGTTCATACGTGAAAAAATCATCAAGTGATCCCGTGACCACCATATCGATATCCAGGAAAAGCACATCGCCTGTTATATCAAACAAGGGGGCCTGCCATACCGCCAATTTCGGCCAGGGTTTTACGCGGTCAACATGTGCCGGAATATCAATTGCCGGCAACGGATACACCTGCACCCCCGGATGAAGACCATCCGCATTATCCGTCATACAAATAAACCGAATAGGCATCCGCGTATGGCGGCGAATACCGGCATACAGACGGTTTACAAATTCAGGGCCATAACGGGTCCCCCATTTCATACAAATGATGGTACCAGCGGGCGATGAGGATGAAAGGGATGTCATACAAAAATCCAAGAAAAACGCACAGACCTTTATTGATCATGTGTCGTGGGGCAATCCTACCTATCCCCTGTTTAGATGACAAGTATGTACAAAACAGTATTTCCTTCGTTAAAAATAGATCTTTTCAAAAAGGCGGATACACCTTATTTTTATAATAAAATTACAAAAATAAGACGGTATATGGATTTTTCCATGTTTTTTTATCTCGTTTTTATAATAAGATTACAAGTAATAGTTGATCTTATATATTCTTTACCATAATATATAAAGAGAGATCTAGCGTATAGGGGGTACTCCACCATGTCGTTGTTACATGCTGACCGATCCAAAAAACAAAGCGCGTCATGGATAGATCTGTCTGGCCTTTTTGGGCACAATTCTGGACAAGATGAAAATACCTCCTGTCTTGCAAACACCCTGGATATCCCTCATCAGCCTGATAGACATCTCCTTTTTAGCAAACATCAATTGGCCTTACGGGAAAATGAATCTACAGAAGAGTGGCAAAAAACCGTCAACCAAGCAAAAAGAGACGCTATTATATCTACAAACCACGACATTGTCCGTAAAAGCTTGTCAATTGTACTCGCCAATCGCTTGGGTCGGCGTATTCAACATATGGTTGCACACCGTGTAAAAGAGAGTGGAAATAGTCTAGAGTCCGTTTTAGAGCCTTCTTCTTTTCGGGATATTACTGCGCAGGCCCTGATCCGCGCGGCAACCTATACCCCGGCTGATGTTCTGGTGGTTCAGAGGGCGATACACCTTCTACAGACAAAATGGGCTTCGCCATTTGCATTGTGTCTTCTGGAATCAAGATCACTTATGACTCCGGAGTGGATTGAGCCCCTTCTTAAGAAGGCAGCAGACAAAGGGGTAAAAATGGTAAAGATAGAAAAAGACGTCAATGCAATGCCCCAGGCACATTCAGATCACACGTTTACGCTTGCTCACTAAATTTTCATAAACATTTCTTTTGGACGCCCTCTGGTCAGAGTAAAAAGAACCTGATACCATGAAGGCGGGTTTTTGTTCCCGTCCCCACGATTGTCCTTTATCGCTTTATTTTATCCGTCCGCCCAAGGTGATTTTTCAATGATCCAACAACGCATTATTCTGATTGCCGTTCTTGTTTTACTGACTGGATGTGATTTAAACACATGGGACACGGGTTACATCCCCGCTACCGGGTATAAATATCATGGGACAACCCCCCTTTCAAAACCACATGGGTATGACAAAACAATAGAACAAGAAATCGCTCAGCGACATGTTATCGCTCGGAATGCGGATGCCTGGAAAGATGCGGCAGGCGCGGCCCTTTCGGCCATTATTCATAACCTGAACCAAAAAACGCCCCTTGCGGTCATTCCCGCAAACAGCGATGACATACACGATCAAGTCGCTGTGCACTATGTCAGGGACATTCTCTTGGAACAAGATTTCCTTGTTGGCCTGATTGAAGATACGCCTCAATACATTATGGTTGATGTTAATTCTGTCCCGGATCGCCCTGAACTTGCCCAAATTACTGTTCAGGTCTTGCATGAAACACGGGTCGTTGCGCGTAAAACCGTTAATATTACGATTCCCGATGAATATAATGAGGATGGTGAATGAGATATTTTCTTTTGATCAGCACCGCGATTGTGACCAGCATTTCTTTGACAGCCTGCGCGAATGTGACACGGGAACTTCGTCATTTCCCAGAGTTATTTAATCCGCGTATTCAAATCACGGAATATAACTATGGCGCTGCTGATGCCTTGGTTGCTCAGGCGAAGCCTGATCTCACTCTCTCTATGCCTGTGGGGATTGGCGCGCTCCAACCTACAAATCTTAAACACTTTGAAAAAACCCCTCCATTTGGACGCGTTGTTGCCGATCAGATTGGATCCCGTATGGTTCAGCTGGGGTACCATGTCAAAGATCTGGGTACAGAGATAGAAATGATTGGGGAAACGTCTGAACGTGCATTTTTGGACGCCGCATCTAAAACCGGGGCGGATGCATTGATTACGGGAAATTATACCATCAGCGATTATGACGTTATCGTAAACGTACGTCTGGTTGGAATTAAAACGGGCCGTGTATGGGGATCTGTTGATTATAGAATTCCGCTTGGGAGCGATACGTACCAAATCCTAGGGCGCGATCCATTTTTTGCATTACCCATCCCCCCCAATAACAACCCAGATGGATATGCGGGTACAGCCCAACCCGTCATCAGCGAAAAGCTCAATGATTAACCCTGATCACAGGAGAATGATCCTTTTTGGTAAGTCCCCTTATGACAAGCACCCTATCGGCTCATCAGTACATGATAGTAATGGTAGTCTGTCCCGCATTTGACGCAGGCACTTTGCATAGGCAATTTATCAAACGTTCCACTATCCAAAATATTCGGTGCCGCATTAAATCCAGCAGATGGTCCAAAACGAAAGCTGGCCCCGCCTTCTACGCAATCTGGTGACGTTCCCGTTGTACTGTCTTCTGGTGTATTTGTAAGCCCCAATGTTTTATTTATTTCAGTACAAAACGCTTGTGTCACATTGGGCAGAACCGCAATAAGCTCAGGGTTATCGGATCCGACACGTGGGATTCGTGTTGTCCCATAAAACTCCCAGTTCCCCGTTCCACTCGATAAAATTTTGGTAGAAGCCGTGCGATAGGTTGCACGGCCACCAGATTGGCTGAAGACTTGAGCGGTGGGGGTTGTTGCAATTGTTCCATAATCAGCCGCAGCATCCGTATGTGCAAACCGGATATCGTTTTCAGAAATACCATTCCGCAATACGTATTGCACACCGTTTTCAAGTTCAGCACCATAACGAATAATTTGTGCGGCTTGAATTTTCAAATCCTCACGCGAAATAGATTCCTGCTGTGTTGAAAAACTATTGATCGCCGCTGTTAAAAGTCCGATTAAAAAGATAGCCAGAAAGATAACGAAAAAAATATTCCCATCTTGAGCGATAGTTGATGGTAATTTCTTCATCTTTTTACCTTTTTTTTCGTTGTATTAAGTCAATGTTGATCCGGGGGTAAAACCAAACATCCTTTTAAAAGGGCACACGCTTGCCGAGCCTGATCAGCATCTAAATTCCCAAGACGCGCCCGAAAAAGCCATCCTTCTTCCAAAGATTTATAAGGAGCAACAACCGGATTGGCGTGTGCGAGGGTTGAGGGTAATTGTTTCATGGCGGAATAAAGGGCGCGATCTGTTGCGTCCCGATCTTGATAGGCGCCGATTTGAACAGACCACATTTGATCATTCATTGCTTTGGATGAAGACCAGGATGATAAAGGGGCCTTGGGCTCGTTTTGGGGTTGATATTTTGAAACCTGTGGCGGTAACGTTGTAATTTGCTTGCCCGATGATAGCGCGACTTGAACACGGTCAGACGCAGCGGAAGCCGGCATAATGTTCGCAAGTCGCTCTCCCGTGCGGCGGTCGGGTAAAGTAGGGGGGGCGGGAATGGCCAATCCAACATCGGACGACAGGTCTTGCGGATCCGATAGGTCATCCGTTTTTGCTATCATGGTGTCTGGTGCCGGGCGCGTTCCTTTGCCAGCAAAAGCCAAATCCAAAAGCCGCGCCATTTCTTTATTTCGAGCCGCTGTTGTACGTCCCCCAAAAACAACACCAACCAAGCGCCGATCCCCCCGCTTTGCGGAGGCAACAAGATTAAATCCTGATTGGCTGATAAAACCGGTTTTCATCCCATCCATGCCGGAATAGGTATTCATCAAACGGTTATGGTTGGGATGACTACGCCCCCCATATGAAAAGCTTTTCAAACCGAAGTACCGGTAATCAGATGGATGTTTGGCAATCATATAACGGCCCAGACGGGCCATATCCCTTGCGGTTGAAACCTGGAATGCATGATGAAGACCCGATGCATTGACAAACCGGGTACGGGTCATTCCAATTTCCTTGGCGCGTGCATTCATAAGCTGCGCAAAACGGGATTCTGTCCCTGCAACTGCTTCGGCGAGGGCCGCGGCCATATCATTTGCAGATTTTACGGCAACCGCCCGAATAGCATCTTCGAGCCGAATTTTTCCGCCAGGACGAATCCCGAGCTTACTAGGGGACATGCTAGCCGCATGATTGGATACCCGGATATAGTCCGATCGTTTTAGTTGCCCGCGGTCAATCGCCTCAAATGTCAAAAGCAGCGTCATGATCTTGGTCAGAGAAGCGGGATGCAACTGACGATCCGGGTTGGTTGCCGACAATATATCGCCTGTTTGATAGTCGATCACAATAGAGGCAAATTTTTGATCCTGAGGATCAGACTTTTTCTTGGTTTTCGCATAGGCCTCAGTGGCACCAAAAGCCACAAGAACAGAAAGACCCACTAAAACAAATACTAAACGAACGATCCGCATTACGGCCACTATACGTAAAAATATTAAACACACCCGGGCGAGGATATGATCAACCCCCCGGACCCTTTTTCTAGAAGGGATCATAGCTCATTATCACATATGTGCAACAGTCTGCCAAGTTTATATACACGTTTTCATTAAAAAGGGGAGGATAAGCTTTGTTTTAGACAGATTGGGGAATTGACGGTTCCATGAAAAACACAGTATTTTATTTCATCTATTCTTCCTTGCTTTGCTTTTTTCTCAAAAGATAGGCTTTCGTCTAAAGGACATGATCATGCTGCGTTTTGTTTCCCTTTTTGTTCTGGCATCTATCGTTGTATTGCCTGTTTCTGCGGGTTATGCAGCGGATCCCATCCTTCCCCCGCCAATTGAGGCGTTGAAAAAAGAAGGGGCTGTTCTAACATATCTAGGACGCGATTTAGGGTATGATGCGTGGCGTGCAACAAAGAATGATCAAGAACAATTTTTTTATGTTGCACCTGATGGATCTGCGTTTTTTCTAGGTCTTCTTTTTAATAAAAATGGCCGTGCGGTCACATTTGATCAACTTAAACGGCTTCAGGGAACGCCGGATCCTGCCCTGGCCGATCTGTCCAATGCCCCTTCCCAGAAATCCGAAACAATAAACATGCCCGACGTACAGGGACAGGTTTCTAACCTTCCAAAATCAGAACTGTTTTTTGCAGATGTTGCCACAACCACCCATTTTAGAATGGGCAAAACGGGGGCAAAAACAATTTATACCTTTATTGACCCCAGATGCCCCCACTGTAAAAATTTTATTGGGGCTTTGCTCCCGGAACTGGATAAAGGAACCCTGGCGATCGAGATTATTCCTGTGGGTGCTTTAACCCCCGAAAGCCCGGCGATGGCTGCTTATTTGTTAAATGCGCCGGATGCGCCGGGACGTCTGCGCCGCTTGATGAGCGGCGATGATGGGGCCGTCCCAACAGACAAAGAATACGATACATCAAAAGTCAGGCGAATTTGGATGTGATGCTCAAATGGCAGTTTGATGGCACCCCCGTCACCACATACCGCGCAAAAGATGGTAAGATTAAAATCCTAAAAGGCGGAAATGTAGACGTAAAATCCATTCTGAACGACCTTTAATAGTCATAATAAATCAAATAGAACGATCCACCCCCTTGGTTAATCTTGTGTTCAGCATTATGATCGTAAGCTGGTAAAGGAGTCACGCCCATGGTATTTTGTACTACATGGGCGGGCGAAGAGCATATTTATTTGACTTAAACATACAAAAGACATAAACCATAGACCGATCATGACCCCGCGGCATTCTTATATTCTGACTATTTTTGAAAAACTAGGTGCTCCGCTGCTTGCGGCAGCGGCTGAAAGCAGCGAACGCGACCGTCTATCGGGAGTGGCCGTAACCGATGATGCCGAAGCGGAACGGATGGCTGAATTATTAAAAGCTGCCGCTGAAATGGGTTTTTCCTTGTCTCATCAAATGGATTTGCGCATGGTGGATGATGCGGCGGCGGACGGTGTTCGTTTATCACTGGCAACTGTTGCAGCACCCTTGATTGCCAATTTATATCGAGTCAATGGGCGTGTGCCATCCACCCATGATATCGAACGGATGCTGGGGGCGATGCAAACCGTCACGTTGTTTGCCGATAATTATGACGCGGCCGCAGATGCGAATATTCGCTTACAAAATATTGATCAAGATTTTATTCCTGCAGATCCCGCGCAAATTCAGCTTATGGTTTTACAGGCCCTTATGCCCGCCATGAACGCCGTTTGTACTTTTTCGTTTGGGCAGAACGAAAAAACAATGCTTCAGGATGTAACCGAACGACTTTCTATGGCAGCCACAAAGGTGCGAGATAGTTTGTTCCCCGATTTTAGTGAACGGGATTCCATGCGCGCGCATTTGGCGCTGGTCCGGGCCGCTGCCGCCCTTTACAGCCAAATTCACTTTACCGAAATGTCGAAATTGATGTTTCTGGATGAAGCGGATCGTGACCAAGTGAATTTAAAAGCACGACTTGATGATATGTGGAAAATTGTGGACGACCGTTTGGCCATGCTGCATGTATTGGCTGAAGTCGTGGTCACTGGACAACACAGCGTCATCCCAACCGGACAACAGGGGCAAGGAAAACGGGGTGGCGGTTCCCGCGGGCCGTTGGCGCCAACTGCTGTGACAACTGCGCCAGATCCTGTTACATCTGAATCGGCTGTCCAAAAACATCCGCCCGTTGATGCATCTGTGCAAAAATCGGAAGAACCCGCTGCTCCTGCAAACCCCATGTCCTTTTTTGCTGCAAAACCCCCCGCATCTGGTGGAGGCCTCTGATGAGCAAGATTTTAACAGCTTGTTTGATGATGGCCGCGCAAACATATTCCATCCCGCCTGCCGTTATGGTCGGAATTTATAATGTTGAGGGCGGAAAAATCGGTCAGCAGGTTTATAATACAAATGGGTCTTATGATCTGGGGCCCATGCAGATCAATACCATTTGGCTTCCGAAACTGGCTGATCATTGGGGCGTCAGCCAAAAAACAGCACAGAAGTGGGTGCGTGATGACGCGTGTACAAATATGGGCGTATCTGCGTGGATTTTACGTCAACATTTAAATGAAACGGGATCGATATCAAAAGCAATTGCTCAGTACCATTCTCGCACCCCTCACCTGGGACAAAAATATAAAAGTAAAGTGGTGGCTGCCATGCAGCAAAAGGGGCTTTTACCCCCGTCAAGTGCAGATGCGACACGTATTTCCTATGGCTCTGGACGTTATGGCTCCTCTGCTATTGTTGTTCGAGCCAAACAAAATAATACGCTTGGAAAACAAGCTGTCCGGGTACAGGAACAGGGAACGGTTGGATTTGGATCGAAATACCATATTGCACGCGCAGCTTCATCCGAAATGCCAAGATATGCCGCACAGGGGATGAATACGATCGTTGTCTATAATCCAATTGATCGCACCTCTCCCTAGAGGGAGTCGTCATATATAATGTACAATTTTGCCTTTTGATCTGCGAACCCTTTATTTTCTGGGGTAAGATCCTCGAGATAAAAAGGGTTGCGCATCAACATCTTTCAATGAATTACACCCCCCGGAAAATTTTCGGCCGTCCCTCTCTTTGCCGATCAAAGACTTGACGAAACGGGAACGCGGCTTCATTATAACGAGAGAGAGTGTTTTGCTTTGCCGAGATGATAATGACAACAACAGGTTCCTTTTTAATGCGTCCCGTGGCCCTTTTTGGATTATGTATAATAATATCCGCTTGTACGCCCCAGGCTTACAGCATGAAAGACCCACAATTGGTGGCGGCGCCTGATCGGGTATCGGCTCTTTTGGCCGAATCGGCCGATAAGGCATCAAATGCCCTTCAAACACTGGCGGCAATTGAACAGTCCCGCGCCCCGGCCGCCAATGTATCCAGGCTTGAAAATGCGCCTGTGGAACTGCGCCGCGCCGTTACTGTTTCATGGGTTGGGCCTGTAGACCAGATTACAAAAACGCTATCGGACCGCGCAAGTTATACGTTTGAAGTTTTGGGGGATAAACCGCCCGTTCCTGTTGTTGTGAATGTGGATGTCACAAATAAACCCATTATTGATGTTCTGCGGGATATTGGGCTTCAGCTTGGGTCGCGGGCAAACGTCCGGGTGGACAGTACCCGCCGCGTTGTTGAATTGCATTACGCGCCAGTGACCGCAACAACAGAAGGATAAGATTATTTTGAATCGCTATCGTTCATTTGTCTTTTCTGCCCTGGTGGGGATTTTGCTGAGCGTTATGGTGCAGGCGTCTTTTGTTTTGCCTGCGCGTGCAGACATTGCTTCTGAGGAAAATGTATTCGCGGATGAACAAACAGACCCCAGTGCGCCGCCGTTAAGCATGGATGCGCTTGAAAATATCCCATCTGGCGAGCCTCTTGATCCTGAAAAAATGGGGCCTCCTATCAATATTCGTAACGATGCATTAAAGGAAGCGGCGCTGTCTTTGGGTGCGCGCGGGGGGCTTGCGTACCGCAGCTATCAAATCCGTCAGGATCTTAAAAAATATGAATCCTATATGGATAAGGTTTATGATTTTCGCCAGCTTTTAATTGGGGCACCATCCGGTCTTTTAATCGAACCGCCAATTGTATCAGAAAGCGATGACGCTTTGATCGTCGATAATGAGGGGTTAAAGGCCGCGGTTGTAGACCGCATGTACGACATCAATAAAAACGCCCGCATCGTGACGGCGCCCCGGACGTGGCGGACGTATTTGGAACGGTCCTGGGGATCGGTTGAACTCCCCCCCGATCTGCTTCGTCCTAAAACCAGTGAAGAGCGCTCAATCTGGCGCGACTATGTTCGTAAAGGGTGGAAACAGGGCATTGAACAGGCCGATGAAACGTTTATGAATGATCTCAATAGACTTACAGCTGATTATACAGGGATGGTTCGGTATCGTAAGCTGCTGGCACAAGGTATGATTTCCGCGCCTTTCGCATTGCAAACAGATCGCGGGGTAACAGGGGATGGAAACTCTCTGCGTATCGGGGATCGCGCAATTCAAATGACAGGTATTCCTCAGCTTATACCCAGGACAAAATCATGGCGACCCGCAAACCAGTAAGTCTTGCAAAGGGGGCCGATAATGTTGCATCTACCTGGCCGGATGAACCGGATCGGTTTAAAGACGAGCATGTTGATCCTTTTTTAATGTGGTGCGTCAAAAAGAACTCATCTGATATTTCTATTCAAACAGACAAGCCCGTTTATAATGAAATTGGGGGATTTTTATATCCTGCAATTTACCGCCCGCTTGATGGCGCGGATATGGCGGTTTTCTTAAACCGTATTTATGGTTCTGATGCGCAGACACGTCTGGCATCTGGAACGGATTTGGATGTTTCCTATGAAATTCGGCCTGATCGATACAGCCGGATGCGTTTTCGGGTGAACATCACCCCTATACAATCAAAGGGACGTGATGCCGCGCAAATTACCATGCGTGTTTTGCCAAAAGAACCGCCCACGATGAAGGATTTGAATATTGAATCCGATATCATGAATAATTGGGCACCGCGTCAGGGTATGGTTGTGGTGACGGGACCGACAGGATCTGGGAAATCGACATTGCTTGCCGCCGGTAATCGCATGTTGATTGAACGGCCACGCGGCTGCGGTAAAATGCTCACATATGAATCCCCGATCGAATTTACGTACGATACCCTGTATTCTCCCCGGTCCCTGATTTCTCAGACAGAGATTCCACGGCATTTACCTGATTTTGCGGCAGGTGTCCGGAATGCCCTGCGCCGTAAACCAAATATCATTATGGTGGGCGAAGCACGGGATCGCGAAACGATTTCTGCCGCGATTGAAGCGGCGCAGACTGGTCATGCTGTTTATACAACGACCCATACAATGGGAGTATCCGCCACTATTCGCCGGATGATCAGTGCGTTTGAAATGAAGGAACGGTCCGAACGGGCCTATGCTTTGATGGAAACACTGCGTTTGATTGTGACGCAATCCCTTGTTCCGAAAAAAGGCGGGGGGCGTTTGGGTGTTCGGGAGTGGATGCGTTTTCCGGATGAGGTACGAGAAAAGCTGCTGGATATGAACTTTGAAGAATGGGGAACGGAAATTCAGCGCATGATCCCCCAATACGGGCAAACAATGGCAAAATCCGCGGCGCTGGCGTTCGAAGCCGGCATCATTGAACGTCGTTACTATTTGCTGCTGACGGGTATATCGTCAACAGATGGCGGTGGTCACTAAAAGATCCTTATCGACCTTTTTACTTTTTAACCCTTTCTGATCTTTTTTCATGGTAATCTTAAAAACATGAGTACAGCAGATCAAATACAACAGACCCAGGAACAGCTGAATTGGCATTGGCGCAATTCCATGCGGCCTGTACGTTGCTTTAATTTGGATGCCCGTGCGATCTTGCCATTTTGCGCTCTGATTTTTTATTTTCGGCTCATTACGATTTTTATCGCGGTTTTCTTTACGCTGATTTTTTGGATTGTTGAGAAATTGGGACTGACATTCCCGTCTGCCTTGCGTAAATTACGCAGCGTGCTGGTAGGGCCTAAACGCCGTGCCCTGCGTGCGCTGCGCGCTCGTACATTTACCGAATACAAATAAAAAGATTTATAAAACCCTGGTGTTATGATCCGGAAACCAGATCAAACATAATCCGGTAGCCTTTTCCTTCACTGGGATCAAGAGCCTGCGCTTTTGCAACTTTAACCGCTGCACGCAATTGCAAAACCAAACGAACGGATCCATCCGCTGTTTTTTCAGCCGAATAAGCGGATACAAGCGGAGATGTGGTAAAAGCCCCCTGCATCGGAGCGGATAACGATTTTGCCGATGTTGTAATAACCAGAATACGTTCGGCATTATCAATATCATGCGTGAATGTTATAGGTGCACTAACATCCATGACCAGACGGGTCTTATCCGGATAATCACCCACACGAATACTGGTTATCCCTGTCATATGAGGTGATACAAGGGATGATATCTTCTCTATAGGCTTTTCGGGGAGAGGGGATGCCGTTTCCAAAACCGAATCAGAAGCGGTGGTAGATGATGTCTCTTTTACATCTTTCTCCATTGGTTCAAACGTAGCAGGAGCAGACGTAATACTTTTTGTTTTTACCGCCCCCGTTTGATGATCAGAACGAGAATCTAATTTATCAACCACCGAAACGTCTTTTGCAGGTTTCGACATGACCGGCTTTACCA
>CAZQLB010000033.1:0-12765 GCA_964593915.1 uncultured Pseudobdellovibrionaceae bacterium | reverse complement strand
AACCTGGTCTACCAGAAAAACCAGGGATGGATTGAACTGACCATCGGTGTCCTGGAACAAGGCGGGGTCTATCATGCCCTATCCCCCAGCCTGACCGTGGCCGAGGGGCATATTTTATCGTTAGAGGAAAAGTTTCAGGGCGGCACAGGTATTAACATTACCCCCCCGCCACAACAGATTACATCTATTGAAGATATTAAAATCATGAAGGAAGCAACCGAACAGGCTGGGCAAACCTTGGGGATCCAAAACTATGCCCGCCTCGATGTTTTCTATAACACAAAAACAAAACAAACAGTCTTAATTGAAGCCAATAGCTTGCCGGCCCTCACCCCCTCAACCGTGATTTATCACCAGGCATTGGCTGAAGATCCGCCCATGACCCCCACCGTTTTTCTGGAAACACTCATCAACCTACGCATGGGAATAACCAAACTTGATCTGTCTGAAGAAGGAATCAAGGAAAAACAGGCTTAGGGGTCAACCTTTAAAACAAAAAAGTCAGGGCCCTCTTATTTTCCTTTTTTGCTTGAGGCAAAGATCATGTATAGTCAACACAGATGCGCCGTACGCGTGCATCCTTTCCTTTTTATGCTATGTAAATCATGCCCCGTAAACAAACACGCACACCACCGCGCCTTTACGATGATCTGGAACGATCTGGCCGTCTGAGGATTAAGACCTTTTTATGGGGAGCCGGGGCCATCAGCCTCACGGCCCTGGCCGGATATCTGACATTCGCAAGCGGCGGCACAACATCCATCCACGAATGGACCCGCCAACAAATTGTCCACTTAACGGCAATATCCGGTTTCACAACACAGAACATTTATTTGCAAGGTCGTATCAACGCAAACGCTGCCGATCTTTTATCCGCTGTCCAAATCAAACGGAACGACCCCCTGTTTGCCCGCAGCCCGTCTGATATTCAAGAGGACTTATCAAAAAACACCTGGATTGAATACGCCCAAGTTGAACGACATTTACCAGATACTATTTATATCCGCGTGATAGAACGTGAGCCCGTCGCTCTGTGGCAACAACACGGCATTGTACACGTCATTGATACAAAAGGCCGTGTTTTAACGGATGATCTAAAACGATTCGCGCATCTCCCTCTCGTGGTTGGAACAGGGGCGAATACGGCTGCAGCACCGCTCATCGCTTACCTGCGGGCAGAACCAGAGCTGACCGATCGATTACAAGCCGCAACATGGGTCAGCGGGCGGAGATGGGATCTGTATTTCAAAGATCATGTTATCGTTAAGCTACCGGAAGAAAACATGGGCCTTGCCATTAAGAAATTAGCCGATGCGCAATCAAAGGATCAGATTCTTGAAAAACAAATCAGCGGCGTTGATCTACGCACCCCTGATCGTATGATCATCGCAGCACCAACAAAAGAATATCAACAAAAGAATAGCTCTCAAGAATCGATCCACCCCGTCTCTTTCACACAAAACGGGAATGACTTGTAATGAAAAAGAAAGCACGCCAAAAGGGAACGCTGGTTGCCGCATTGGACCTTGGCAGCACAAAAATCGCCTGCTTTATTGGAAAGGTCAGTGATGATGCTGGTAATATTGATGTCATCGGCATTGGACACCAGGCATCGCGCGGAATAAAAGGGGGCGCTGTGATTGATCCGGACGCAGCCGAAGGGGCGATCCGTTTGGCTGTTCATGCGGCTGAAAATATGGCGGCACCAACGCTGCAAGGTTTCCCGCTTCGGGATGTGGTCATCAACCTTCCTGGCACGCATGCCGAGTCTCATATGGTTCAGGTTGATATCCAAATTTCAGGACAAGAAGTCACCGAAACGGACGTCAACCGCGCCCTGTCAAAAGCACAGGAATTTGCGCTTCAACCTGATACAGAACTTATTCACACAATTGCAACCCGTTTTGCCATCGATGGGCACGAGGGGATTAAGGATCCGCGCGGCATGTATGGCCAAATGCTGCGGGTCGGAACTCACCTCGTCACAGGGCAGATGAGCGCGCTGAAAAACCTATCCGGTTGTATTGAACGCAGTTACCTTGATATCGATGCGATTTGCTTATCGTCCTATGCGGCGGGCCTTTCATCCGTTGTGGATGATGAAATGGATTTGGGATGCACCGTGATTGATATGGGCGGAGGGGTTACATCGTTTGCCGTATTTCATGGCGGCGCCCTGCAATACGCTGGGGCCATACCTGTTGGCGGCGTGCACGTCACCAATGATATTGCACGAGGTCTGACCACATCGTATGCCGCTGCCGAACGCATTAAAACCCTGTACGGCAGCGCGATGGCCTCTGCCAGTGATGATCACGAATTGATTGATGCCCCCCCCTTGGGCGAAGAATCGGATCAAAGCAGCGCGAATCACGTACCCCGATCTATTTTGGTGGGTATTATTCAGCCCCGATTGGAAGAAACACTGGAACTCGTGCGCGAACGCTTAAATGACAGCGGCCTTGGATCGCAGGTGGGACGCCGTGTCGTTCTGACGGGCGGCGCATGTCAATTACCGGGCGTCCGGGAACTCACACAGCTTATTTTACATAAACAAGTTCGGCTGGGACGTCCCATCCGGATTGGCGGCCTGGCCGAAGCGGTCTCTACCCCTGCGTTTGCCACATCCGCGGGTCTTTTAACCTATGCCACCACCAGGTCGCACGAAATGCCGCAAGCCATTGCCGCCGAGGCGAGCGCCATGCCCCTTTTTGACCGTATTAAAATTTGGCTGAAAGAAAACTGGTAACAAGTTGAAAAGACATTCTTTTGAAAAAGACCGATAACTGGATCAATGTCAGCGGTATTTAAAATAAGTAATATTCGAAGAGGGCCGCGGCGGTAAAGCCGCACCTTTTACATTTTCATTCACCGGTTGCTTCATGCTTTCCTCTCGCACAAGGCGGGCCATACCCTGAACAGGCATAAACGGAAAGGCCGTCATTTGTGCCATCTGCATCCAAGCTGTCATTTGCGCCCGTAACGTCCATTCCCACCACAACATACCATCACCTTTGAAATTTTATGTTACATTTTTTCTATTTGCTATAATTTAATTCTAGAGCCGAAATGGTTAAAATATAATTTACATATTTTATTTAAAAGGACTATTCCTCTTCTCCCTCAGAAAATCCTTTTAAATTTCTGTACAAAAACAAAAGAACCCTCTTGCCAAATGACGCTGATTTTGGTTCTGTACCATACCCAAATACGAATGGGCAGTTAGCTCAGCGGTAGAGCACTGTGTTGACATCGCAGGGGTCACTGGTTCGATCCCAGTACTGCCCACCATTCTTTGAAGATAAAACCTGTCTAAATCCCAGAGCGCTGTATCATTTTTCCCCTCGGCCTATAGCTTGTTTTATGCTACATTGGCCAGACGTTGGGTCCGCTTTCAGTCCACTCTAGAAATTTTCCGTATAACAGCAGGTTTTATGATGCCACGCTTTGCTTTTTTCCTTTTTCTGATCCTTATTACCGTCACCCATTCTGTTCTGGCGATGGATCCCCCTGCGCCAAACGCTTTTCAAAATGATATCGAAGGTCATATCGCGGACGTGCCCGGCACAGTGACAGAGGGAAAATTACCCCCCTTGCGCCTTATGCCTGACAAAATTGAAACGGTTGATCTGGAACAAGATGCAGCTCAGGTTATTGTGGGGAATCCTGAACATGTGCTGGGGATCGTTGAAAATACCCGCAGTATCGTTCTTGTTCCCCGGAAACCCGGCGCCACCTATATTCAAATAAAAGATTCGTTCGGGAAAACAATTTATGAACGCCCGGTTATTATCGCCGCGCCCACCGCCAAATACGTTCGGGTCCGCAAATCTTGTGCCGCTGGCAATGATAAATGCCAACCCTTTAGCGTTTATTATTGCCCAGATGTCTGTCATACGATTGACATACCTGCATTAACAACAAAAACAGCAGACCCAGCAGCCCAGCAGCAAACAGGAACGACCCTGGGGCCGTCTCCGGCTGAAGGGTCCGGACCAACATCCGGCACAACGCCCCCAGCCATGTAATATTTGCGTAACACAAAAGGAACTTTTATAAAAAGGAAGAATCGATGCATATATGCCGTTTATCCATCTTGGTTGGAATGTCTGCCCTGTCTTTATCAGCTTGCGCCACAACATCCGGAACAACATCGAAAACAGATGCCGCCCTTGCAAAAATGGCGGACCAGACGTCAGCCCTTCCTCTTTTGGAACGTGTTTATCAAAAAGACCCTAAAAACATCGAAAATGCGTTAAAATACGCGGCTGGTCTGCGCCGTGCAGGACTTTCTCAAAAAGCGGTTGCGGTACTCGACCCCTTTGCAAAAAGCAAGGATAAAGAAATTGCCAACATGGTTTTACCAGAACTTGCATCTGCACAGCTGGAATCGGCCCGATACCCACAAGCAGAAGAGACCGCACAAATTGCAATAAAAAATAATCCATCTGCCTTTCGTATGTACCAAACATTAGGGATCGCGCTGGATGCTCAAGGAAAATACCCGGAAGCGGAAAAAGCCTTTCGCACAGCCCTTGAAAAATGGAAAGGGGATCCGGTACCCATCATGAATAATTTGGCCTTAAACCTGACAAACCAGGAACGTTTGGACGAGGCACTAGAAATTATGAAACGCGCAAAAACGGCAGCGCCAGATCGATTAGATGTGGAACGAAATCTGCGTATTATTCGCACATTGAACGAAAACGCGTCTGGCAGACCTGCCCCAAAACCATCTGCAAAACCAACAGACATTCAAACGCAATTAAATAAAAGTGCGGAATAGAATAAAAATCCCTCGTTTCATACGAGGGATTTTTTATTTCCCCACACCTGCATCGCCCGCCTGCAAAAACGCAGGACATAAAATCACAATAAACAAAGCCGGCAAGAAAAATAAAATCATCGGCACAGTTAATTTAGGGGGAAGAGCGGCGGCTTTACGCTCGGCCTCCGCCATACGCTGATCTCGTAAATCTTCGGCAATCACCTTCATCGCACCGGATACAGATGTCCCATATTGTTCAGCCTGGATCATCGCGGTTGCAAATGATCGCGCTGCTGGACTGCCCACACGGCGTGCAAAATCCTGCAGCGCTTTTCGGCGATCATTCAGCATCCCCATCTCGGCACTTAAAATGCCCAATTCTTCCGCCAGTGTCGGGGAATGTTCCGCAACTTCTTCTGCGACGCGGTCAATACTTTGTTCAAGTCCAATCCCCCCCTGTACACAAATCAGCATCATATCCAGCGCATCCGGAAATGTGATTGAAATATCTTGTGTTCGCTTAATAATATGGTTTTTCACCAGAATCCGGGGCAATAAAAATCCCAAAAGAGGAACGCCAACCAATACTCCCGTTGAAATCATGGGCGAAATTTCGCGATCTGTCTTAAACAAAACAAGCGCAGCAAAAAGCCCCAACACAATCGGCAATGCAATTTGGGACATCAAATAATAAAATGGAGCTTTTGGATCACGAATCCCGGCCTGAAGCATTTGATCGCGTAATTTTTCAGCCAATGATCCAAACATCGCCTGCGCTTTATAGGTGGCAGCCAATGTTTCACGAGCCGATAATGACTTTGCACCGTTTTTCGAATCCACTCCTTGTATTGTTTGTTCATAAAGAGCACGTCTTTTCTTTTCGATTACATTCCGATATGTTTCACGTTTTTCTTCCCGGGTTAAAAACATACTGGCAAAAAACATAAATGATAGTGCGGCAATAGCGGCACTTCCCCATGCCATTACACGTGGGTCAATAAAATCAAAAAATGAAAGAATATCACCCAGCATCACTACACTTTAAAATTAATCATCTGTTTCATAACAAGGGCCCCAATAGCCATCCAAATAATCGCACCCATCAAATATGTCTTACCCGACGACGTAATAAATAAAAGACCAATATAAGTCGGATTTAAAAAATAAAGCCCCGTTGCAACCACAACAGGCAGCATCCCAATAATCATGGCAGATGCCTTTGCCTCGGCAGAAAGGGCCTGAACCTTACGCCGCAATCTGAAACGCGCACGAATAAGAGCAGAAAGATTAAGCAAGACATCCGACAAAGAAGAACCTGTTTGCTGCTGAATCATAATACCAGTTGCAAACATACGCACTTCTGCAAGCGGTACGCGTCTTGCCGTTTCTAATACAGCTTCACCCAACGGGACGCCAATTTTCTGGTTTTCATACACACGGCCCATTTCATCACCAAGCGGTCCTTTAAATTCCCGCGCAACCATCGCGATGGCTTCGCCAATTGGCATACCGGCTTTTAACAAACGCACCATCGATTCAAGCGCATCGGCAAATTCCTCCAAGAATTTCTTTTGCCGTTTTGCGGCTTTTGTTTTCAAAATAAAACGCGGCGCCCCAAAAAAACCGGTCACTGCGGACAAAATCATGACAAGAGGTGACGCGCCCATTAAAAGAGAAATCCCCAAAAATAGGGCAGAACATATGCCGCTCATGATCCAAAAATGACTAACAGGGGCTTCCCACCCCGCATAAATCATTAAATCACGAATTGTTTGTTTGTTATTTTCTTGTTTCTTTTTCTCATCCGCGGATGTTTCTTTTAATTTTTTTGCAATTTCAGTACGCCGTTTATCACGATCATTCAGCTCCCCACTTGACGCAGCACCAGAAAGACCATGCCGACCCGCAATAATAGACATGCGTTTTTGACGGCTATCATCAGATGACGTTAGGAAAACAGCCATCAGCACCATGACAAAGAAAATCGCGCTACCCGCAATAATGGATAAAGCAAGCGGAGATAAGTCAAGAAGCACATTATCCATATGCTTCCTCCATCGCCTCCAATACCAATTTTTCAACCGAAAATTGGCGTGCTTTATCATAGAATTTTGGCCGTAATCCAGATGATTTTAATTTTGTAATCAGTTTTCCGTTTTCATCTTCGCCCAAAAATTCCAAAGTAAAAAGATCCTGCATCGTCACAACTTCGCCCTCCATCCCTGTAATTTCAGAGATATGGGTCAGTTTACGCGATCCGTCACGCAAACGCTGAACCTGAATAATCACGTTAACAGCCGATGCAATCTGTTCACGAACAGCTTTGGCGGGTAAATTAAGCCCGCCCATCGCAATCATGTTTTCCATACGGCTAATCGCTTCACGCGGGTTGTTGGCGTGAACGGTCCCCATAGATCCATCGTGACCCGTATTCATCGCCTGCAAAAGATCAAAGGCTTCGGATCCACGCACCTCCCCCACAATAATACGTTCAGGGCGCATACGCAGGCAGTTTTTAACCAAGTCACGCATCGTCACCTCGCCGACCCCTTCCAGGTTTGGCGGTCGCGTTTCAAGCCGCACCACATGCGGCTGTTGCAATTGCAATTCGCACGCGTCTTCACACGTAATAATACGTTCCCCTGGTTCAATATACCTGGTCAACGCATTCAGCATTGTCGTTTTCCCGGATCCCGTCCCCCCAGAAACAAGAACATTCACACGGGATCGGCCAATCGCCATGATTAATTTTGCTGCGGATGGCGTCATCGCGCCAAATTCAACCAACTTTTCGATCGTCAGCTTATCTTTTTTAAATTTACGAATAGTCATACATGCGCCATCAACCGCAAGCGGCGGAATAATCGCATTCACACGAGACCCATCCGGCAAACGCGCATCGCACATGGGGGACGATTCATCAACACGCCGCCCAATCGCCCCGACAATACGCTGACAGATTGTAACCAGGTGCTGATTATCACGGAATTTTATATCTGTCCGCTCAATTTTCCCTTTTACCTCAATATACGTCACATCCGGTCCATTAATCATGATATCAGCGATATCATCACGTTCCAAAAGCGTTTCAAGCGGACCAAACCCCAGCATATCATCCGCACATTCCTTCGCGATGCTTTGAAGTTCAGTAGGCGTCACATCCAAATTTCGAAAACGTGCAATTTCTTCAACAGCGGATTGCACCTCTTCACGCGCTGCTTTTGAATCCATGCGCGCGAGTGCTTTTAAATCAATCCCATCCCGCAAATCAACCCAAATCCGGTTACGCGCACGTTGCAGCCGTAGATTTGCCGCTTGTTCAAAATCATCAACCTCATTCTTTTGAACAACAGGCTCTGTTTTAAAAATATCGGGTTCCAATGGCTCATCTTTTTTCATACCAGGACCAGAAGGAGAATGCGGCGCGGATATAGATTTAGGTTCCGATATTGATGCCGACGATGGCGCAGATGAAACAGAAGATGCAGCACCAGAAGGCGCAGCATGTGGCAAAAAAGGCGCCCCTCCCCCACGATCAGATGTCGATTTCTTTCCAAACATTATTTATGTCCCCACGGCATCAAACCACTTAATAATCCAGAAGATTTTGATGCATCATCCGTATTTTGAACCCGAATACAATCAAGCAAAGGCTTAATCATTTTCTGGGCCCCTTTTTGGACAGCTAAAATTTTTGTGTCTGCCTCTGCTCCCATCACCAATTTTGCATCAAATGGAATCATCGCCTGAATGGAAATGCCCATTGACGATTCTATATCTGATTTTGGAATCTCGGCAGATACCGCTTCACCAACACGATTAACAACCAAATGAATTCCATCCGGAACGCCCCCACGCAATTCTTGTATATCCTGAATCAAACCACGCGCAGGACGAAGGGAAGATAATGTAGGCAGCGTCACAACAAAAACATGATGCGCCCGGGATAAAACAAGTCGCATATGCGCAGGAACAGCACCCGATAAATCAACGATAACTTGAGGATACATATTTAAGAGGCGATCAATCAACCGTTCTACCATCTCTGATGGGACAGGATCTTCTAATAACCGATCATTACCTGTCCCCAGAACATTTAAATGATCTCCAACCTTTAAAAGGGTACGGTTAAAAACATTCGGATCCTGCGCAGCGGCGGCACGGGATGCTTCGGCCAAGGTCGATGTGGGTTCAAGTCCAAATGCAACCGGCAAATACGAATGTCCACCCGCCATATCCATAATCACTGTCTTCTCTTTTGTCTCATGCGCAAGCGTATATGCAAATGATTGCGCAAGCGTTGATCCACCAACCCCACCCTTTGGCCCTACAAAAGCAATCAATTGGCTTTCCGATGCACCGAGTTGCTTTGTTAAAATACGTGCGATAACATCGGCCAATGCAACTGAATCAAGAGGACGAACCAAATAATCACTCACCCCATTTGATATCAAATATCGATACAGCGAAATATCATTAACAGGCCCAATAACAATTGCATCCGTCCCTTCGGCACAAACACCAGCCAGCTGTTCCAATGCTCCTGTAAACGTCTCATCAATCACGTCCGTATCGATCATCATAAGATGCGGTGATTTCGAATGTTTATACGTCTCAATCGCCTGTGGCGCAGAACCTTCGTGAACCTCGATGATCACACGTCCAAAACGCCAGTCTTGAGACAATGACGCAACAACATCACGTGTACCGGCATGCGGGGAAAAAATAGCAATCCGCGCAGCAGGTAAAAGAGATGATCCAGATGATGCTTTCGTCATAATAAATTGAAATCCAATCGAGTTATCACGTATAAGTATACGGGATCAGACCTAAAAACCCCCTTAATATCATACGTAAATTAAAGAAGATAAAGAGGCATATACGGTAAGAAAACATTAATACTTTGTTTCTGACGCCGTTGATCCTTCGAGAGGGTCAAACTTCTCACCTGCGCGATAATCTTTCAGAATGTTACCAAAACGTTCGCCAGATGCATTATTTCCAACAGGGCTACGTCCCATTAAATCACGGGGCCGCGCAACTTGCGCCGCTGTATAGGCACTAATCCCACATCCATACCGATAATTTTCAAATATGCCGTCATCATCCGCTTCAATGGATGTACGATCATCCATTGGATGAGCCAAACAATCTTTGGGGGCATGTGCGGATACTGCTGTATATCCAACAACCACATCCCCCGCGGCGTTATCTGTCTCTAGTGTATAAATAGATACTTGCTCAACACCATATTCAGCAAACGCTTGCCGCAGGGCACGCGCCTGCTCTTCCGCTTGAACCTGAGCCTGTTTTTGACCAGCCGGATATGTCACCGTCACTTCAAGCGGAGAGGCCCCATTCCGGGCATATGACTGGGCGATCGCACGGATAGATGCATGATCCAGCTGACCCGCGGGTATTGTTTGATTGACGGTTTCTTTCCGCATCTCAATCCCCTGGACATTCAATTGACTTTCGGATGTCATGTCACACCCTGAAAGGCCCATCAGACATACAGATAGACCCGCAACAATAAAAGTACTCTTGATAAAACGCATGATCTTATACCCCTTATCCATTTCTGGCTTATTCTAAAATATACCCTGATTTCCCAATCTCATTTACTGTTTGGGGAAGACGATCACCATAAACACGCTCTAAATTCTGGCGAAAAGCTTGCTGCAATGGCGCATCCGATACAGGAGAAGACGAAGATGCATCATTCAAAAGTCCCAACTGGCCTGCACCCTTTCCACTTTCTGCTTTGGCAATGGGCTCCACAACATAAGGTGTAACAACAATGAGTAATTCCGTTTCCTGACGGTTAAAGCTATCCGATGAAATTAAATCGCCCAAAATCGGTGTATTGCGAATACCTGGAAGTCCAGAAAGCCCCTTCACTGTTTCAGATTTAAGCAATCCCGCAATCATCAAAGAACCACCGCTATTCAGCTCAACAACAGTTTCTGCACGGCGCACATCGAGCCCAGGCACCACAATTTCATCAATCGTAATACCACTATCTTGATCCAGTGAAGAGACTTCTGTCTTCAGCTGCATTGAAATACGATCATCACCCAGAACACGTGGTTTAAAGTTTAATGAAACCCCAAACGGTTTAAATTCAATCACAATGTTTCCATTTGTATCCCGGCCGGTTGGTACAGGGAATTCACCACCAGCCAGAAAATTAGCTTCTTCACCCGAAATCGCCGTCAAGTTTGGTTCAGCTAAAACGTGAACCATATTGTCCTGTTCCAATGCGTTGAACAAAATCTCGGTCATACCGATACCATTGATCCCCGTATCATAAAAAATACGGCCAATTCCGAATGGATCACTGGTTAACCCCGTCTGACCATTTGTAAACATATTACCGCCGGCCCCGCCACCAATACTATTTGGATAGCGTTGATTAAATAAAAGCGGCGGGTTTTGAACATCTGTTAAATCATTGGCACTGGTCTCAATACCAAATTCTTTTAAGACGCCGCGCGATGCCTCCATCACACGTACTTTCAGCATAACCTGCATCTGTCCATTCACTTTGACGAGATTCAAAAGTTTTTTCTCATCCCCCACGAAACGAACGGCCAAATCCTGGATCTGTGCGATCACAGTAGGACTGCTGGCTTGCCCCACCAGGATAACTTGGTCATTTACCGTTTTAGCCGTTATATCTTCCTTTGGGAATAAATCATGAATTGTCTCTTCCAATGTGCGTTCATCCACCCGTACATGTACGTTTAACCGAACGATGATATTACCAGCGGCATCAAGTGCAATAACGTTCGTATTACCAACCTTTGACCCCACCATGTAAAGGCGTTTGCTTTGCAAGGCAACAACATCAACAACATCCGGATCAGCTACCATAATATCGGATACTGGCCCTTGGATATCAATAATTTCAGCTTTTCCAACAGTCATCACAAGCAGAGGATCTTGACGTTGAATGTCATCAGCACGCGTAACAGCCCCAATTTGAGAATCGGCCATAGATACAACCGGTACGAATAACAAAAAAAGAAATAACCAGAGCCGCATCATACCCATCTTACTGTCCTTCACCACTGGTTGGCATCGATCCGATTGGAACTGTTTGAACCTTTTCGCCGTTATATACCCGCATCATCAAAGGCGCATTAACAGGTGCCGCAGATATTGGGCGGTTTAATTCCTGTAACACCGTACTGATTTCTGTATCCGTTGTAACCTGTTTATGATCAGAGATACTTTCATCCCCAATCCCCCGCAAGGAAAGAGTCAATCCCTCTTCAGCCATTGTACTGGCCAGATTTAATTTCTCGGCACCGCCGGCATCCACCTCAAGCGTCACGGTCCGCCCGACCTTTGCCTTGTCATCATCTTTACGGGCCTGCTGATCAATTGCCAATATTTTCACATTTTCCAAAATCGTTTCGCTGGCATATTTCTGGACCTTCCGCTGGATTTCAGGATTATCCTTATTCGTCTTTACTTCATAGGTCATAATAACATCCACCCGATCGCCAGGAGAGATAAATCCACCGACCATCGATTCCGCCTTCACCTTAATCGCCACTGCGCGCATACCAGGAGTCAAAGCAGCTGATAATATATTTCCTTTTCCACCAGATACGAGAAAACTGTTCAAAACAGGCTCCCCCGCCCCCAGATCACGGCGCAGCTGCCCCTTTGCAACATCCGCAACAGGCTGTTTAGAATCCTTGCGCACAATCATTGCCGCAGAGACAGAATCAGATGGCCAATTTTGCCATTTAACATCTGCCTGGGTAAGCTCAGCCCCCACTTTTAAGATTTTTGTAGAAACCAGAATTTGCGTAGAGGATGTTTTGTTCCCAGACAGCCCTGCATTGACCATGACCCCTACAATCACGGCCATTAACAGACCACCACCCATCACAACGAGTATATTCTTGTTCATTGATCACCCAGCCAGATTTCTTGACAAAGAGAAAGAGCAAATTTCAAATGCGTATGAAAATGGTGCGTTT